>NZ_JAKSYQ010000180.1:0-122856 GCF_022829665.1 Methylobacterium sp. E-041
CGACGCGATGCGGCTTCGGGTGCGCACGATGACCCTGCCCGACAGCTACCAGGACCACGACAGCCCGGACAAGATGTACGCCGAGGCCGGCCTCGACGCCGCCAGCATCGTCCGGAAGGTCGAGGACATCCTCCCCGAGCGGAAGGCCCGCCCGAGCAACGTCGTCAGCGTCGGGCGCCGCCCGCGCTGAGCGCCGGTCGGCCGTCGATCAGTCCGTCTCGCCCTGCATCGCGCGGCGCTGGCGGTCGAGCTCGTCGCTGTAGCGCTTCAAGGTGTGGCTCTCCGTGAGCATGCCGATGACCTGCCGGTCGCCGATCGAGTCGACCACGGCGAGCGCCTCGCTCTCGGTGCGGTCGAAGGCCGCCGAGGCTTCCTTGGCGTTCAGCTCGGGCGTCAGGATGTCGTCGGGGTGGCGCAGCACGTCGGCGAGCGTCGCCGGCGTCTCGCTCGCGTCGCGCGCGGCGGCATGGGCCTCGGGCACCAGGACGATGCCGGCGTAGCGGCCTGCCTCGTCCACCACGATCACCCGCGAGGGCGATCCGAGCGGGTGCGCCCGCAGGAAGGTCGCCATCGGCGTGTCGAGGGGGATGGTGCGCACGTCCTTGCGCATCAGCCGACCGACCGTCAGGCTGCGGATCCAGCCGACGTCGTGGGCGCTGCGGATGCTCTCGCCGCGCAGGTGGAAGCGCCAGGTGGCGAAGGAATAGCCGAAGGTCTTCCGCACGGTGAGCGACGAGGCGATCACGGCGACGAGGACGAGGCCGGTGAGCGGCAGGCTGCCGGACACTTCCAGCGCCAGGAACGTCATGGTGAGCGGGCCGCCGATGACGGCGACCGCGAGCGCGCTCATGCCGATCACCGCATAGGCGAGCGGCGTCAGCCCGAAGGCGGCGAGCCCCGGGATCACCGCCGGCGCGACCATCGCGAACAGCTTGCCGGCGAGCGCACCGAGGAACAGCGAGGCGAAGAACAGGCCTCCGCGGAACCCCGACCCGATCGAGATCGCCGAGGCCGTCGCCTTGCCGACGAACAGCAGAACGAGCGCCGCCGTGCCGTAGCCCTCGGCGCCGTCCGCGAAGTGGACGTGGAGAGCGCCGTGCCCGCCGGACAGCACCTGCGGGCCGATCGCGAGCGCCAGCGCGCCGACGCAGAGGCCCCCGAGCGCGGGGCCGGCCACCCGCGGGATCCGCGTCGCCGCCACGCCCTGCTCGACCAGCGTGACGCCGCGCATGATCAGGATGCCGAGGCCGGCGCAGAACAGGCCGAGGACGAGGCTCGGCAGGGTGTCGGCGCCGGTCACCGCGGTCGTCGTCACCGCCTGGACGTTGTCGAGGGCGACCAGAGGCTGGGCCGCGACCAGGCTCCGCGAGACCAGGCTGCCGCACAAGGCAGCCACCACCACCGGCGTCAGCGTCGCGATCGAATAGGTGCCGATGATCAGCTCGAAGGCGTAGAACGCGCCGGTCAGCGGCGCCCCGAAGGCGGCGGCGATCGCCGCGGCCGATCCGCAGCCGACCAGCGTGCGCAGGTCGTTGCGCCGCATCTCGAAGGCGATGCCGAGGCGCGAGGCGAGGCCGCCGCAGATCTGCGTATAGCCTGCCTCGAGCCCGACCGAGGCGCCGCTTCCGTTCGAGATGACGTTCTGCACGGCCACGTAGACGCTGTCGCGCAGCGACATCCGGCCGCCATGGAGCGCGTTGGCCTCGATCGGATCGATCACCGGCCGCCTCCGCCGCCCGCGGATCGCGTTGGCTGCGAGGATCACGAGGCCGAGCAGGATGCCGCCGAGGCAGGGGCCGACGAGCAGGGCGAGCGGCGTCACGGCGTCGGCCGCGCTGAGGCGCGTCCCGTGCGGCAGGCGGTACAGCGCCTCGCGAAGGCCCTGCGTCGCGACGTTCATCCCCGCCACCGCCGCGCCGGCGACGCATCCGGTCAGGCCGGAGAGCACCACGAGCCCGACCTCGCTGCGGCGGACGAGGACGCGGAGCCGGCCGGGCGCCTGGACCAGGGTCGCGCGGTCCCAGCGGCGGCGCGGGGTCTCGGCGGTCTGGCTCATCGCGGCGCGGGCGTGGGACGACAGGTCACGCCCGATCCTTACGGGTTCGCGCACGCCTCCGTCCACAGGCGCAGGCGTGGTGTCGAACCCGCTTGAAATGCCGCCGCCGCCACGATACACCCCGCCGCAGTGCCGCCGTAGCTCAGTTGGTTAGAGCGCTTGATTGTGGATCAAGAGGTCCCCCGTTCGAGCCGGGGCGGTGGTACCATCGAATTTCGACGGGCGATGCGAGGGGTTGGCGAAGCGCCGGCCCCTTTTTCGTTTGTGGCGGGTCGGATCGGCACCTCTGCTGCCTCCTGCTCAAGCCCGACTGCGCTTTCGCAGACGAAGCTTCGAGCCGCATCCACGAGGGTGCGGCCGCGGGGGTCACACCACGCCGGCGCGGAGCAGGTCGTGGATGTGTAGGATGCCGGCGGGGCGGCCGGCTTCGACCACGAAGATCGCCGTGATGCGCTTGCGGTTCATCACCTCGAGGGCGGCGCTCGCCAGGAGGTCGGCCTCGACCACGACCGGGGCGGCCGTCATCACCTGCTGAACGGTGGTGTCGAGGATCGCCGGGCCCATGTGGCGGCGCAGGTCGCCGTCGGTGACGATGCCGATCAGGTGCCCGTCCGCGTCGACGACGCCGACGCAACCGTAGCGGCGCCGGGTGATCTCGATCAGGACGTCGGACATCACCATCGCGTCGGGCACGAGCGGCACCTCGTCGCCGGTGTGCATGAGCTGGCGCACGGTCTTCAGGCGTGCGGCGAGGGTGCCGCCGGGATGGAGCGTCTTGAAGCGCGCCGAGGTGAAGCCGCGCTGCTCGACGAGCGCCACCGCGAGGGCGTCGCCGAGCGCCAGCTGGATCAGGCTCGAGGTGGTGGGCGCGAGGTCGTGGGGGCAGGATTCGCGCACCTTCGGCAGGGCGAGCAGCACGTCCGCCGCGCGGCCGAGCGTGCTGTCGGCGTTGCAGGTGATCGCGATCAGGGGGATCGAGAAGCGGCGCGAGAAGCTGACGAGGTCGCCGAGCTCCACCGTCTCGCCCGACCACGACAGTGCGACGATCACGTCGTCGGCGGCGATCATGCCGAGGTCGCCGTGGCTCGCCTCGGTGGGGTGGACGAAGAAGGCGTGCGTGCCGGTGGAGGCCAGCGTCGCGGCGAGCTTGCGCCCGACATGGCCGCTCTTGCCGATGCCGCAGACGATGACGCGGCCCTTCACCGACAGGATGGTCTCGACCGCCCGCTCGAACGCGACGCCGAGGTCGCCGTCCAGAAGCGCGATGACCTCATCGAGCGCCGACATGCCGAGGCGGAGGCTGCGCACCGCGATGGCGCGCGGATCGCCCTCGCCTGCGGCGACCGCATGAAGGCGCGGCGACGCCGCTTTGGAGGGCTTCTGCGCGATCGGGAACGCGGTGACGTGCGACATGGGGCATCCGCATAGGATCCCGGCATCGAGAACGCGCACCGGGCAGGCTGGAACGGCATCGTGCCCGGTCGTCGGGCGACGCTACGCCTAGGTTCGGGCCGTGGTTTAAATGTGACGGCGCGATGTCGCAGCAGGCCGGCACGGGGGGCCGTCAGCGCGGCACCAGGTGGAAGTCCGGTGCGTGCTCGGGCTGGGTCGTCACGACGGCCGCCGGCAGCACCGGGCGGGTATCGGCGAGCGAGATCCTGAACCGGCCGACGATGCGGGCGAGCGCCAGCACCGCCTCGGTCAGGGCGAAATGCGCGCCGATGCAGACCCGCGGGCCGACGCCGAAGGGGAGATAGGCGTAGCGCGGGATCGCCGGGGCGCCAGGCAGGAAGCGGCCCGGATCGAAGGCGTGCGGGTCGTCCCAGAGGCGGCGGTGCCGGTGCAGCACCCAGGGCGAGATCATTACGATGTCGCCGGCCGCGATCTCCACGCCGGCGACGCGGTCGGCTTCGAGCGCGCGTCGCACGATGACGAAGGCCGGCGGATAGAGCCGCATCGTCTCGTCGATCACCGCGCGGGTCAGCGGCAGGCGCCCGTCCTGGGCGCAGCCGGCCGGAGCGGCGAGGTCCGCGCCCTGCACCTCGCGCGCCACCTGCTCCTGCAGCTCGGGCGCCAGCGCCAGCATGTAGGCGGCCCAGAACAGCAGCACCGCGGTGGTCTCGTGCCCGGCCAGGATCATGGTCGCGACCTGGTCGCGGACCTCGGCGTAGCTGAAGGCCGCCCCGGTCTCGGGATTGCGGGCGGCCATCAGCAGGTCGAGCAGGTCGCGATGGGTGCGCGGGGTCCCGTCGGCGGCCCGCGCTTCGATGATCTGGCCGAGGAAGGGCGTCCAGCGCTTCCGGAACCGGGCGCGCGGAAAGTCGAGGGGCGCCCGCCAGGTCGGCGGCATCAGGATGTCGAGGAGGTGGGGCCGGCCGAGGCGCTCGGAATACTCGGCGATGAAGCCGCGCAGCGCGTCCCCGTGCCGATCCATCGCCACCGAGAACATGCTGCGCCCGGCGATCTCGAGGGCCAGCCGGTGAAGGGCGGCGAACAGGGCGACGGGGCCGCGCGCGGCGGCGACGTCGAACTCGCCGAGCGCGTCGCCGATCGCGCGGTCGATCAGCGGGACGAGACCGTCGATCGCCTTCGGGGTGAAGGCCGGCGCCAGTGAGCGCCGCTGGTGGCGCCAGGACGCGCCCTCGCTGATCAGGACGCCGTCGCCGAGGATCGGGCGCAGGATCCGCACGGAGCCGGCGGTGCGGGCATAGTTCGCCTGGTTGTCGACGAGCACCCGGCGGATCGCATCCGGATCGCTCAGGGTGAAGCTCGACCGCCCGAGCAGGCTGCGGCGGGTGATCAGATCGTCGTAGGCCCGGCGCGGCCAGCCGACGAGGGCATTGGTGCGCAACGCGCCGAGATAGGAGAGGATCGGCGGCTCGCGCTCCGGCGGAACCCGGAACGGCGGCACGATCCGCGACGTCGCGGCGCGCGCGCCATCGGAGGCCTGCGCCGCCGTAGGGTCGAGAACCGTCGTCATGTCCGTCCTCCGCCGATGGCGACGCGCCCCGGTCCACCGTCCGCGACCCGTTCGCCGGGGCCGATCCCTCGCGAGGGATCTGTCGCCGACATCGGGTCTTCGGGCGCCGTTCTACACGTTCGCAGCCGCCGGCGTGAGGCCGGCAAACCGCCTCACGCGGCGATGAACAGGCCGGCGATGGCCGCGCTCGTCAGGTTCGACAGGGTGCCCGCGAGGATGGCGCGCAGGCCGTAGCGGGCGATCTCGGACCGGCGCTCGGGCACGAGGCTGGAGAAGCTCGCGAGCTGGATCGCGATCGACGACAGGTTGGCGAAGCCGCAGAGCGCGAAGCAGACGATCGCCTGGCTGCGTGGATCGAGGGTGCCACCCTTCAGCACCGGCGAAAGGTTGGCGTAGGCGAAGAACTCGTTGAAGGCGAGCTTCTGCCCGATCGCGCCGCCGACCAGCGTCGCGTGCTCCCACGGCACGCCGAGGAGCCAGGCGAGCGGTGCCAGCGCGAACCCGAGGATGCCCTGGATCGAGGCCGCCGGATATCCGGCGAGGCCGCCCAGGTAGCCGACGATGCCGTCGGCGAGCGCGATCAGGCCGACGAAGGCGATCAGCATCGCGCCGACCGCGACGGCGACGGCGAGCCCCTTCTGCGTGCCGTCGGCCGCGGCCTCGATCAGGTTGGCCGCGCGCGTCTCGCCGAACTCGACCCGGGTGGTGGCGATCCGCGTCGGCTCGGTCGAGGGCACCAGCAGCTTGGCGAAGAGCAGCCCGCCGGGGATCGCCATCAGCGAGGCGGCGAGCAGGTAGGTCATCGGCACGCCGAGCGCCGCGTAGCCGGCCAGGATCGAGCCCGCGGTGGAGGCGGCGCCGCTCGTCATCACCGCGAACAGCTCGGCCCCGGTCAGGAGCGCGAGGAACGGGCGCAGCGCCACCGCAATCTCGCTCTGCCCGATGGCGATGGTGATCACCGCCGAGAACGACTCGATCGGGCTGGTGCCGACCAGCCTGCGCAGGCCGGCGCCGACGATGCGGGCGGCGGCCTGCATGATCCCGAGGTGATACAGCACGCCGATCAGCGCCGAGACGTAGAGGATCTGCGGCAGCACCCGAAGCGCCAGGATGAAGCCGCTGCCGCCGAACAGCTCGAACATCCGCGGCTCGACGAGGCCGCCGAACAGGAATGCGGTGCCGCGGTCGCCGTAACCGAGCACGGTCTGGACGAAGCCGGCCGCGGCAGAGAGGCCGGCTTGGCCGGACGGGACGAACAGGATCAGCACGCCGAGGCCGACCTGCAGACCGAGCGCGGCGAGCACCACGCGGGGCCGGATCGCCCGCCGGTTCGTCGAGAGCAGGACGGCGACGGCGAGCAGCAGAAGGATGCTGAGGCCGGCATGCAGGAGGCGGTCGAACATCGGATCTCGGAACTCGGCTGGCTGATCGGGACGGCCATGGAAGCTTCGGGCCAAGCTTTTCCCGGCGCGATCGACACGCGGTTGTTTCCCCGCGGGTGCTGGATCGATCCCGGATCGGAACGTGACCCCGGCTGTTCATCGCCGGCGCCCGGACAATATCGTGCCGGGCGCCGTCCCGTGGCCCAATCGAAGATCCGGAGCAGACGACATCATGGCGAGCCTGCGTGCGCATCTCGCGTCCTACATGGTCAGGCGCAACGTCCGGAACCGCCTCGGCGCGATGGACGACGTGGGCAAGATCCGGGCGGTCTTCGGCGGCCGGACGTTCCCGGATCCGTCCGGCGCGACCTACGAGGCCGGCGCCGTCGGCGGGATACCCGGCGAATGGGTCAGGCCGGTCCGCCCCGAGGGACCGGAGCGGCGGCTGCTCTACCTGCACGGCGGCGGCTTCGTCGCCTGCTCGCCGAAATCGCATCGCCCGGTGACGGGCGCGCTGGCCGAGCGCGGCTTCACGATCTTCGCCGCTGATTACCGGCTCGCACCGGAGCACCCGTTTCCGGCCGGCGTCGAGGATGCGTGCGCGGCCTGGAACGCCCTCGCCGCGCTCGGGCCGGCGGCGATCGCCGGCGATTCCGCCGGCGGCAACCTGGCGCTCGTCGCGATGCTGGCGGCCCGCGACCGCGGGCTGCCTCTTCCGACGGCCGCCGCCCTGTTCTCGCCGGTCACCGACTTCCTCGCCGAGGACGGCTCGCGCGTCAGCAATGCCCGGCGCGACGCGATGTTCGACCCGCGGGCGCTGATCAACCTCGGGCCGATGTATCTCGGCGGGGCCGATCCCGCCGACCCGCGGATCTCGCCGCTCTTCGCGGATCTCGCCGGCCTGCCGCCGCTGCTGCTCCACGTCGGCGAGCGGGAGGTGCTGCGCGACGATTCGGTGCAGATGGCCGAGAAGGCGCGGGCGGCCGGCGTCACCGTGTCCCTGACGGTGTTCCCGGTGGTCGCCCATGTCTGGCAGTTCGCGCACAGCATGTTGCCGGAGGCGCGCCGCTCCCTCGATGCGGCGGTGGAGTTCCTGCGGAGCCACCAGTAGCTCCAGCAAGACGCCGGCCCGCGCCGCGACCGCCTCCGTTGCGACGGAACGGGCTGCGGCGATCGGCCGTTGAGAGGTCAAGCTGCGCCGCCCGGCGGCGCCCATCGCGCGGAGAGAACCATGAGCCTGATCGGACGCATCGTCACGAAGCTTCTCGGGAACGAGGATCGCCAGGTCGTTCGCGACGACCGCAACGCGAGCTCCGCCTCGCCGATCGGGCGCCTCGTGACCAAGATCCTCGGCAAGTAGCCGGCACCCCGCTCGGGCGGGCACGGATCGACGGGCGGCGTGGGTCACGCCGCCATCAAACGCGCAGAACTGACGGGTAGGAGATGACCATGGTCGATACGGATCGCATCGTCGGCGGTGCCAAGGAGCTTGGCGGCAAGATTCAGGGTGCGGCCGGCGACTTCGTCGGGTCCAACCGCGACTCGGCGGAAGGCCGCCTTCGCGAGGCCGGCGGCAAGACGCAGGAGGCCTACGGCCAGGCCAAGGACACCGTGCGCAACGTCGCCGACGAGGCTGGCGACCGCGCCCAGGAGGCCTACGGGCAGGCCAAGGACGCCTACGGGCAGGCACGCAGCAAGCTGCGCGACGTCGCCGACAACGTCACGGACTACGCCTCGGACGCCTACGACCGCCGCGGCGACTACCTGCGCGACGGCCGCCAGGCGGTCAGCTCGCGGGTCGAGGAGAATCCGCTGATCGCGCTGGTGCTCGCCGGCGCCGTCGGTTACGGCCTCGCCCTGCTGCTGCACGGGCGCCGCTAAACGCAGCCCGCGTTGCAAAATCCTGCGCCATCGAAGCACCCCGCCGGTTGACCGGCGGGGTGCTTTCGCCTGCGGGCTACTGCGCCGTCCAGCCGCCATCCATGGCGATGTTGGTGCCGGTGATCTGGCTGGCGGCGTCCGAGCACAGGAACAGGGCGAGCGCGGCGACCTGGTCGACGGTGACGAACTCCTTCGTCGGTTGCGCCTTCAGCAGCACCTCGTCGATCACCTGCTCCTTGGTCAGCCCACGCGCCTTCATCGTATCGGGGATCTGCGCCTCGACGAGCGGCGTCCAGACGTAGCCGGGCGAGATGCAGTTCACCGTGATCTTGTGCGTGGCAAGCTCCAGCCCCGCGGTCTTGGTCAGGCCGGCGATGCCGTGCTTGGCCGCGACGTAGGCCGACTTGTACGGCGAGGCGACCAGCGAGTGGGCCGAGGCGGTGTTGATGATCCGCCCCCAGCCGCGCGCCTTCATCCCCGGGATTGCCGCCTGCATCGCGTAGAAGGCCGAGGACAGGTTGATCGCGATGATCTGCTCCCACTTCGCGCCCGGGAACTCCTCGATCGCCGACACGAACTGGATGCCGGCGTTGTTGACGAGCACGTCGACGGAGCCGAAGCGGGCTTCCGCCTCGCGCACCAACTCGCCGATCTCGGTCGGCTTCGTCATGTCGGCGGCCGAATGATGCGCCCGCACGCCGAACTCGGATTCGATCCCGGCGCGCGCCGTCTCGATCGCGTCGGCCTCCCCGAAGCCGTTCAGCACCACGTTCGCCCCGTCCCGCGCCAGGGCTCGTGCGATGCACAGCCCGATCCCGCTGGTCGAGCCGGTGACGATCGCGGTCTTGGATTTCAGGGTCATGCGGAACTCCGGGATGGCGACGAAACGGCTAAGAAAGCCTGCCCGATGCACCGCCGGTTGTCGACGCATCCGGGTCACGGACGGATCAGGGCGTCACCTCGGCGGCGCCGGTCTCGGCCTCGAAGGCGCTGGCGAGGTAGGCGCGCACGAAGCCGGGCATCGCCGCCTCGATGTCGGCGGCCTCGCGCACCGCCACGATCCCGGCGAGCTCGGGCTCGTCCTCGCCCAGCGCGTGGATCTCCATGCGTTCGATCAGGGCGGCGGCGTCCTCGGCGAAGCGGACGGGCCGCAGGAAGGCGAGCTGGCCCTCGCCGCGCAGGCAGACCCAGTCCTCGGTCGCCCCGTTGGGCACCCGGAGGCCGGTCTCCTCCAGAAGCTCGCGCGCGGCGCTCCCCGAGAAGTCGACCGCCTCGCCGCGCACGTCGTCGAGGTCCGGCGTGCCGCAGGGAAAGTAGATCTGCCCGGCATTGGCCGTATGCAGGCCCATCCGCCCGAGCAGGACCGCGCCGTCGGCGCTCCACGGCACGATCGCCGCGAAGGCGTTGGCGACGTGCCCGTCCGGCGATCCGCCGTCGCGATAGGCCAGGAAGCGCGAATACGGCGTCTCGAACAGGTCCAGGCGGCAGCTGTCGCCGTCGATCGCGCAGCCGCAGGCCACCAGCACCGGCCCGTCGAACAGGGCGGGCTGCGCCGCCCGCCGCCGCATCCAGTTCTGCTCGATGCGCTCGGCGTTGTCGCGCGCCCAGGCCCAATCGTAGGTCACCAGCCGGGCTTCGAGGCGCGCGAGGCGGACGACCTCGAAACCGTACGGCCGTGAGTCCGGCGTCGCCGCATCAGACATGGAGCACGCCTTCCGACACGATCACCGCCGCCCCGCCGATCTCGACCGAGCGCAGGCCGCCGGCCTCGACCACGACCTGCAGCGCGATCGCGCTCGGGCGGCCCATCGCGACCCCTTGCGTGATCGCGACGTCGTGCGTGCCGTCGCCGAGCGGCTCGAACTGCATCAGCACGCCGGCGAAGGCGGCGGCCGCGGAGCCCGTCGCCGGGTCCTCGGCCACGCCGAGGGCGGGGGCGAACATCCGGGCCTGGAAGGCGAGACCGGTCTCCGCCGTGTCCGGCGCGTAGAGCAGGAAGCCGTCCGAAGTGCCGGTCAGCGTGCCCGGTCGCGCCGCGTCGAGACGGTCCGGCGAGGCGACCGGAACGAAGGTGAAGCTCGGGCCGACGCCGTGCCGGCTCGGCCGGTGCCGCCCGAAGCCGATATCCTCCTGCGCCAGCCCGAACGCGGCCGCGAGAGCGGCGGCGTCGGCAGCCTCGCCGAGGTAGTCCGGCAGGATCGGGAGCCTCAAGCGGGCCCGGCCCCCTCCGTCGCCGGTCTCGACCACGCAGGGGATCGTGCCGACCGCCTCCTCGAGGCCGAACGCGACGGCGTGGGCCCCCTCGGGCCGCGCCTCGCGCAGGGCCAGCAGGACCGCAGTGCCGATGGTCGGATGCCCGGCGAAGGGCAGCTCGCGGGTCGGCGTGAAGATGCGGAGCCTCGCCCGGTGCCGTGGCTCGTCCGGCGGCATCACGAACACCGTCTCCGACAGGTTGAACTCCCGGGCGATCGCCTGCATCGCACCGTCGTCTAGCCCGTCGGCCTCGAGCACCACGGCGAGCGGGTTGCCGGCCAGGGCCTGCGTCGTGAACACATCCAGGGTGACGAAGCGGCGCGGCATCCAGAGGTTCCTTCTCTCGCTCTCAGACCGTCTCCACCGGAAACGTCTCGGTCGGCGCCACGAACTCGTCTTGCGCCGCCACGGTGAGGATCTCGCGCGAGCCTTCCGCCAGCGTGCGCCGCAGGACGCCGTAGACCGAGGCCGCCGCCATGCCGAGCGCCAGCGCCGCCGAGCCGGTGCGGGCGTAGTGGACGAGGAACAGCGCGGCGATGCAATCGCCTGCTCCGTTCACCGACAGGTCGAGGCGGGGCGTGCGCACCCGCCAGAACGTGCCGCCCTCCCCGGCCAGCAGGTCGATGGCGTCGGGCGGGGTCGCGTCGGTGACGAGCGAGGTGACGAGCACCACCCGCGGTCCGCGTTCCTGCAGGGCGGCGACCGCGCGCTTGGCCTGCGCCAACGTGCCGGTCGGCAGGCCGGTGAGCAGGTCGAGCTCGAACTGGTTCGGCGTCACGATGTCGGCGGCGGGCACCGCGCGCTCGGCCATGAACTCGGCGATGCCGGGGCGGACGTAGACGCCGCGGCCGGTGTCGCCGATCACCGGGTCGCAGGCGTAGAGCGCCCGGGCGTTCTCGGCCCGCACCGCATCGACCGCGCCGAGGATCGCGGTGCCGATGTCGGCCGAGCCCATGTACCCGGACAGGACGCCGTCGCAGGTGCCGAGCACCCCGCGCTCGCGGATGCCGGCCACCAGATCCTCGACCGCCGGCCCGTCGAAGACGCGTCCGCGCCAGGCCCCGTAGCCGGTGTGGTTGGAGAACTGCACCGTGTGGATCGGCCAGACCTCGACCCCGAGCCGCTGCATCGGAAACACCGCGGAGGCGTTGCCGACATGGCCGTAGGCGACGTGGGACTGGATCGACAGGATGTTCATCGCGATCTCCCCGGCACGCGTGGCCTCCGCGGCGTGTTACCGGCTTTCGGCATCCCGCGCACCCGGCACCCCCCATCCTCGACAAGGCGGACCATGGATTTCGAATCGCTGCGCGTCTCCGCCCTCGCCTTCGGCGAGGCGCACCGGGCGTGGACGCCGCTGATCGTCGGCGCGTTGGCCTTCTGCGAATCCATCGCCTTCCTGTCGCTGCTGGTGCCGGCCACCGTGATCCTGATCGGCATCGGCGCGATGATCGGGGCGACCGACATCGCGTTCTGGCCGGTGGTGGCCGCGGCGGCCGTCGGCGCGGCCCTCGGCGATTGGCTCTCCTACGAGTTCGGCCGGTCCTACGGCGAGGGCGCCAAGCGCCTGTGGCCGATGCGGCGCTACCCCGAGATGGTCGCCAAGGGCGAGGTCTTCCTGAAGCGCTGGGGCGCGGCGGCGGTGGCGCTCGGGCGGTTCTTCGGGCCCGCCCGCGCGGTGGTGCCGCTGATCGCCGGCATGTTCGGGGTCGCCCGGCTGCCGTTCCAGGTGGCCAACGTCCTCTCGGCCCTCGTCTGGGCCTTCGTGCTCCTGGCACCGGGTGCCGGGCTGCTGGCGTGGTTCCAGGGCTGATGCGACGGTTTCCGCCCGAGCGCATCGTCTGCCTCACCGAGGAGACCGTCGAGACGCTGTACCTGCTCGGCCAGGAGCGCCGCATCGTCGGGGTGTCGGGCTATGCCGTGCGTCCGCCGCGGGTTCGGCGCGAGAAGCCGCGCGTGTCGGCCTTCACAAGCGCGGACCTGCCGAAGATCCTCGCGCTCGAGCCCGATCTCGTCCTCGCCTTCTCCGATCTCCAGGCGAACATCGCCGCCGACCTCGCCCGGGCCGGGATCGCCGTGCACCTGTTCAACCAGCGCGACGTCGCCGGCTGCCTCGCGATGATCCGCACGCTCGGCGCCCTCGTCGGCGTGCCGGACCGGGCCGACGCCCTGGCGCAGGGTTATGCCGACGCGTTGGCACGGGCGGCCGCCGAGGTCGCGGGCCGTCGGCGGCCCCGCGTCTATTTCGAGGAATGGGACGAGCCGATGATCTCCAGCATCGGCTGGGTCTCGGAGCTGATCGGCCTCGCCGGCGGCGACGACGTGTTTCCTGACCGCGCCCGGATGGCCGCCGCCGTCGACCGGATCGTCGCGCCCGAGGCCGTGATCGCGGCGGCGCCCGACGTCATCCTGGCCTCGTGGTGCGGGAAGAAGGTCAACGTCCCGCGCATCGCATCCCGCCCGGGATGGGCGGCGATCCCGGCGGTGCGGGACGGCCGCATCCACGAGATCAAGTCGCCGCTGATCCTGCAGCCCGGCCCGGCCGCGCTCACGGACGGGTTCGCCGCGATCCGCGCGGCGCTGGCAGGATCGCTCGCGTGATCTCCGGCCGCAGGTGACAAGCGCTGTCCGGGCTTGGCAAGATGCGCCGTCCCGATTCGGCACAGGCCGCCACACGAGAGACGATGTCGTCAGCCCTCGCCCATGCTCTTCCGGCCGAAGCCCGCACGGTCGACGCCGCGCCGGACCTGATCCTGCCGCCCGACCGGCGCCAGTCGCCGACGGCGCTGAGGATCCAGCGCGGGGTGCGCCGCCTGTTCTCCGAGATGGGCTGCGCCACCCTGCCCGAGTTCTCGCTGGTCAACGGGCGGCGCGCCGACGTGATCGCCCTGTGCGGCGCCGGGCGCCTGACCATCGTCGAGATCAAGTCGAGCGTGGCGGACTTCCGCGCCGACCGGAAATGGCCCGGCTACCGCGACTTCTGCGACCGCTTCTTCTTCGCGATCCCGGACACGGTGCCGGAATCGCTGATCCCGGACGAATGCGGCCTGATCGTCGCCGACGCCTTCGGCGGGCTGGTGATCCGCGACGCGCCCGAGCACCCGCTCTCCGGCCCGCGCCGCAAGGCCGTGACGCTGCGCTTCGCCCACAGCGCCGCCCGGGTCCTGCACAGCCTCGCCGATCCGGGCGCGATCCGCGACGGCGCGCTCTGAAAGCCTGGTCGTCATGCTCGGAAACACGGCGTGCTGATCGACCGTCGGACCGGCGCCGCTTCGCTTTCGCCGGCGCGGCGCGGCGGCTAAGCTGTCCCGAGGTCATCGCGGCCGCCGCTCCGGCCGCTGCGGTATGGGTTTCGATGCGCGCACTGATCGGGATCGTCACGGCACTTCTGCTCGCTGCGCCGGCCGCGGCTCAGACGGTCACCAAGATCGGGCTGTCGGCTCCGCTCACCGGGCCGGACGCCGCCTTCGGCCAGGGCATGCGGCTCGGCGCCGAGCAGGCCGTCGCCGACCTCAACCGCGCGGCCGGCGCGTCCGGCCGCAAGCTCGCGCTGGTGGTCGCGGACGATGCCGGCGACGCGAAGCAGGGCGTCGCGGTCGCCAGGCGCTTCGCCGCGGACAGCATCCGCCTCGTGGTCGGGCCGCTCGAATCCTCGGTCGCGGCCGCCACCGCCGCGATCTACGACGATGCCGGCATCGTCGTGGTCACGCCGGGCGCGACCTGGGCCGCGCTGACGCGCCGGGGCTACGCGACCCTGTTCCGCATCGTCGCCGGCGACGCGCAGCAGGGCGAGGCCGCCGGCCGCTACCTGCTCGCGCACGAAGCCGGGCGCCGCGTCGCCATCGTCCACGACCGAACCACTTTCGGGCGGGGCCTCGCGGACGCGGTCTCCGCGACGCTCAAGGCCGCCGGCAGGCCCGAGGTCGCGTTCGAGAGCCTGCCGCGCGGCAGCCGGGACGCTGCAGACCTCGCCGCGACGCTGAAGGCCGCCCGCGTCGACACGGTCTACTTCGGCGGGCTGGCGCCGGAGGCGGCGACGCTCGCGCACGCGATGCGCGACGCCGGGTCGACCGCCCGGCTGGTGGCGAGCGACGGCATCCTCGACCGAGACTTCGCGACGCTCGCGTCGGCCGCCGGCGAGGGGACGGTGATGACCGTCCCGGCCGAGCCGGCGCGGCTTCCCGAGGTCAAGGGCCGCCCGCCCCGCACCGCGGAAGCCGATGCGCTCGCCGGGCCGACCTATGCGGCGGTCGAGGTGCTGGCGCAGGCGATCGACCGGGCGAAGTCTCGGGACGGGCGCACGGTCGCCGCAGCACTCCGGGGCGCGCCCTTCCGCACGATCCAGGGCGAAATCGCCTTCGATGCGCAGGGCGACCCGAGCTCGGGTGCCGTAGCCCTCAAGGTCTGGAAGCGTACTCCGGACGGCCGGCTCGATTACGCGGGCAACGAGACGGCGCCGTAGGATCAACCGTTTCGCACAGGAATCGTCCGGGAACGGCGCTTTTTGTGTCGACGCCGCCGTGGTCGCGAGGCGGCGAAGCTTGCTTGCGTGGCGGGAGGACCCTACATCGTGCCCGACGCTCGATGGCTTGGCGCCTCCGGATACGGACCTGCCGCCGCCGCGTTCATCGAATTGCCGTGACGAAAGATCGTGCGCCGGAACGCCTGCTTCCAGACGGTCCGACTGGAGAGGGTGAATGGCGAAAGAAGAATTGATGCAGTTCGACGGTCTCGTTCTCGAGATCCTGCCGGATGCGCGCTACCGGGTGCAGCTCGACCAGGGCCACGAGATCGTCGCCTACACTGCCGGCAAGATGAAGAAGAACCGCATCAAGACGTTGGCCGGCGACCGCGTCACCGTCGAGATGTCGCCCTACGACCTCGAGAAGGGCCGCCTCGTGTTCCGTCACAAGGACGAGCGCTCGGCCGGCCCGCGTCCGCCGGTGCGCGGCGGCCAGTTCCGCCGCCGCTGAGCGGCTGGCGATTCCCACGCCTCCCCGGACCGTCGCGGCCTATCCCCTCCTGACGTTGACCGCCCTGCTCTGGGCAGGCAACGCGGTGGCGGGGAAGTGGGCGCCGGGCCACGTCTCGCCGCAAGCGATCACGTCGCTGCGCTGGGCCGTGGTCTGCGTTGTGCTGTGGCTGTTCGCCCGGCGCCGCATCGCGGCCGATTGGCCGGGCATGCGTGGCCATTGGCGGCTCGTCCTGCTGATGGGCGGCCTTGGCTACACGGCGTTCAACAGCCTGTTCTACGCCGCCGGGGCCTACACCAGCGCGATCAACCTCGCCCTGTTCCAGGGCTCGATCCCCGTTCTGGTGATTCTGATGAACTACGGTCTCTATCGGACCCGGGTCACGTCCGGCCAAGCGATCGGCGTGCTCGTGACCCTCCTCGGCGCGGCGGTGGCCGCGACGCACGGCGACTGGCACGTGCTCGCCACCCTCGGCTTCAACCGCGGCGACGTGCTGATCTTCATCGCCTGCCTGTTCTATGCTGGCTACACCATCGCCCTGCCGCACCGCCCGGCCATTTCCGGGCTGAGCTTCTTCGCGGCGATGGCGCTGATGGCCTTCGTCACCTCCCTGCCGCTTCTGGCGATCGAGGCGGCGTCCGGCCGGGTGATCTGGCCGGGGATCGAGGGCTGGGCGATCGTGGTGTTCGTCGCGCTCGGGCCGTCGCTGGCCGCGCAGCTGTTCTTCATGCGCGGTGTCGAGCTGATCGGGCCGAACCGGGCCGGCTTGTTCGTCAATCTCGTGCCGATCTTCGGCGCCGGGCTCGCCGTGCTCGTGGTCGGGGAGCCCTTCGGCACCAATGAGGCCGTCGCGCTGGCCCTGGTGCTCGGCGGCATCTTCTGCGCGGAACGGCTCGGGCGCGGCCCAGGCCCGGCCTTCGTCGAGCCCGCCGCGCCGCGGGACCGGCCGAGACTTTGAACGCGGCCGGTGCTGCGACCGGCCGCGGATCGATCGCTTATTCGCAGACGCGGACGCGGCGGATGAACACGTCGCCGTAGGCGTCGATCGTCCGGCGGCGCTCGATGTGGCAGACCGGGCCGTAATCTTCCTCGACGTAGACCGGGCGCGGGGCGCGGTAGACCGGCTGGCCGGGATAGTAGCCGTTCTGCGAGGAGGCGATCGCGCCGCCGACGGCGAGGCCACCGAGCACGCCGAGCGCGGCTGCGCCGCCGGCGCCGATGCCGTCACGGGCTTCAGCCGCGGGTGCTGCGGCGACGAGGCTCCCGGCGAGGAGAGCAACGGAAAGAGTTCGGATCATGGTTCGTCCCCTCGGGATCTGTCGTGGTCGCAATGTCCGGCCAGTTCGTAAACGAAATGCGAACGCCGCAGGCTTCGAAGCTCATCGCACGATCACGTTCGTGTTGGGCCGCGGATCGCAACACAGATCAGCGTGCTTTGAGGCAAATCTTCGACGTCCGATCGACGCTGCCGCTCACAGCCGCGCGAGTCGCAACGCCAGCGGCCAGCGTACGGTGCGGCGGTGCTCGGCCGGCCCCCACGACGCGGCGAGCGCATCCTGGAACGCGTCGACCGGCGCCCGGCCGACCGCCGTCTCGAGCCCCCGCAGCGCCGACCATGTCTCGACGTAGCCGACGAGGTCGGAAAGACGCCACGCGACGGCGATCGCGAGGTCCGGCGCGACGAACTCCGCGAAGGGGAACGGCAGCGAGCGGTATCCCTCTTCGACGTGCCTGCGCTCCGGCGGCCAGTACGGTCCGGCGACGTTGCGGTAGAAATGCTGCACCACCGCGTCGGGTGCGCCCTCGACGTGGAGGATGCCGTAGCTGACGAGCGTCAGCACGGCGCCCGGGCGGGCGACGCGGCGGACCTCCGCGTAGAAGGCGTCGAGGTCGAGCCAATGGGCGGCCTGCGCCACGGTGATCAGATCGACGCTCGCCGCCGGCAGGCCGCTCCTCTCGGCCGCCCCGATCCGGTACGCGACGCGGGGATGCGGCGTCGCGTTCGCGATCTGCGCGGCGCTGGCATCGGTGGCGACGACGGCGTCGAAATGCTCGGCGAGCGGCGTCGAGAGTTGGCCGGTGCCGCAGGCGCAATCGAGCGCGCGGGCTCGACCGGGCGCGCATTCGGCGAGGAACGCGGCGAGCGCCGGCGGATAGGTCGGCCTGTGCGCGGCGTAGCCGGCCGCATGGGACGAGAAATGATCCTTGAAGGCCGGGTCCATCGTCGCCGCCCTGTCGATTGCGTGCCGCGGGGCGAGCGTAGCGCCGCCGTTGCGTTCGCTGAAGCCGGTGCTTGACGGCGCCGGCCATTCCGGCTGCAACCGGCGCAAGCAGCATCGGAGCGATACGAATGGCGACACGAGGCTTCGTCGGCCGGCGCAGTCCGGAAGAGACGCAGAAGCGGCTGCCTCCCGGGCAGCATCGCGTCGAGGATTTCCCGATCCTCCAGATCGGGCCGAACCCGGTGATCGATCTCGCCACCTGGCGCTTCACGCTGCGGGACGGCGCGAAGCCGCTGAAATCCTGGGACTGGGACGCGTTCCAGGGGCTGCCGCGGACCACGTGGCAGGGCGACATCCACTGCGTCACCAAGTGGTCGAAGTTCGACACCGGCTGGGAGGGCGTGAGCTTCGACGACCTCCTCGCCGATGCCGGCATCGCGGCCCCGACCGATTTCCTGCTTGCCGAGGGCTACGACGACTATTCGACCAACGTTCCCGTCGCCGACCTCGTCGGCGGCCGCGCGATGATCGCGACGCATTACGAGGGCGCGCCGATCGAGCCGGACCATGGCGGCCCGGCCCGTCTGCTCGTGCCGCACCTCTACCTGTGGAAGAGCGCGAAATGGGTGAAGGGCCTGCGCTTCACCAAGAAGGACGAGGCCGGCTTCTGGGAGATGCGCGGCTACCACATGTACGGCGACCCGTGGCGCGAGCAGCGCTACACCGGTGACTGAGGCCCCCAATTTTCGCTGGCGCGAGGGCGTGATCAGGGCGATCGGGCCGGTCACCGCGCGGGTGAAGAGCTTTCGCCTGCGCACCGGGATCGCCGACGCCTACCGGCCGGGCCAGCACGTCGACGTGCGCCTCACCGCCGAGGACGGCTACCGGGCGCAGCGCAGCTACTCGATCGCCTCCGCGCCGGACGGCTCGGGGACGATCGAGCTGATGATCGAGGGGCTGGAAGGCGGCGAGGTCTCGGGCTTCTTCCACGAGATCGCCGAGGTCGGCGACGCGATCGAGCTGCGCGGGCCGATCGGCGGCTCGTTTTCCTGGGGGCCGGCCGATGGCGGGCCGCTGCTGCTCGTCGGCGGCGGCTCCGGCGTGGTGCCGCTGCTCGCCATGCTGCGCCACCGCGCGGTCGCCGCGCCCGAGATCCCGGCGCTGCTGCTCTATTCGGCCCGGACGCGGAGCGACGCCGTCGCGCTCGCCGAGATCGAGGCGCGTGCCGGCGCCGAGCCGGGCCTGTCGCTGACATTCACCGCGACGCGTGAAGGCGGACGCCGGATCGACGCGGCGATGGTCGCCGAAGCCCTCGCCAGGCTCGGCCAGCCGGCCCGGGTCTTCGTCTGCGGCGCCACGCCGTTCGTCAGCACGGCCGCGACGCTGCTTGTCGAGGCGGGCGTCGCGCCGGGCCTGATCCGCACGGAGCGGTTCGGCGGCTAGGGTCTTTCGCGCGGTGGCGGCCGGTGCGCGCGAGACGGGTGCGACCTCGCGATGCTCCGGGATTCAGGAGCGGACGATCTGGCTGCGCCGTTTGATGTCGGGGCTCGATGCGCCGCAGGTCGGCAGGCTTTCCACCGGGCCGTGCACCGCCGAGGTCGTCGCCGAGAGGTCGTGGTAGCACACGCAGCCCTCGGCGAAGTAGTGGTGCACCAGCGCCTTGCGCGACCGGCTCACGTCGTTGCGCGGCGAGCCGCTGTCCGACGTGCAATCCGACATCCGATTCGGGCTATGCTGAGGCCTCGGCCGACGGATATCGTCCGTTGCCGCCCCGGGAAAGCGGCTTGGAGGAACGGCAATCCTGCCTTCATCGGTCGATCGACGAAGCCGGGACGCCAGACGCCCCGCCTGCGATCCGTCGGCACGATCCCATTGCCCCGCGCGACGACATGGTCGGGGCGGAGGGGGTCAGGGGCTGAAGATCAGGACGAGATAAACGAAGAACACGATCAGGTGCACCGCGCCCTCAAGCACCGTGGTGCGCAGGCCCGAGAAGGTCAGCGTGCTCAGGATCAGGGTCACGGCGAGCAGGGTCATCTCGGTCGGCTTGAGCCCGAGGACCACGGTCTTCCCGGTGATCAGGCCGACCGCGAGCACGGCCGGCACGGTCAGGCCGATGGTCGAGGTCGCGGCGCCGAGGCAGA
The DNA here is from genome assembly GCF_022829665.1 of Methylobacterium sp. E-041. Lineage (NCBI taxonomy): Bacteria > Pseudomonadati > Pseudomonadota > Alphaproteobacteria > Hyphomicrobiales > Methylobacteriaceae > Methylobacterium > Methylobacterium sp. E-041. The sequence goes on from NZ_JAKSYQ010000180.1 coordinate 19,892, forward strand.
GATTGATCGCGCGCTGCAACTCGTTGCGGGCAATCGCCTTCAATGCAGAGATCGCCTCGGGCGTGAACACGATCGCCGCGATCAGCACGCCCGAGAGGGCGGACGGGGCGCCGAGGGCGGCGATGCCGTGGTCGAGGATGGTCGCGAGGCTCTTCGACAGGAGCACGATCGGCAGGATGTTGGCGATCAGCAGGATCGTGTGCCGGACGATGCTCCCGGCGGATGCCGTTTCGCACTCGGGCCCCTCGCGTTCCGCTCCGGCGGCTCGGCCCCGCGCCGCGTGGCCCTCCTCCTGGAAGAAATCGCTGTGCCGCCCGGTCTGGATCAGCAGGAACACCCCGTAGAGTGCGAGGGTGAAGCCCGAGAAGGTCACCGCCTGAAGCGTCGTCAGGGTCCCGTCGCGGGTGGAGGTGGTGAAGTTCGGGATGATCAGCGCGAGGGTCGAGAGCGGGATGATCACCGACAGGAAGGCCGACGCCCCTTGCAGGTTGTAGCTTTGCTGGTGATGCCTGAGCCCGCCGATCAGCAGGCCGAGCCCGACGACGCCGTTCAGCACGATCATCAGCACCGCGAACATCGTGTCGCGCCCGAGCGTCGGCGCATCCTTGGCACCGAGCATCACCGCGGAGACCAGGGCCACCTCGATCACGACGATGGAGAGCGTGAGCACCAGGGTGCCGAGCGGCTCGCCGAGCAGGTCGGCAAGCTCCTCCGCCTCGTGCACCACGCCGAAGGCGCACCAGAAGATCGCGACGAGCAGCCAGGCGAACAGGGCCAGGGCCCAGAGCGGCCGGTCGAGGTCGCCGAGCCAGTCCTTGCCGAACCATGCGAAGGCGCCGACCGTCGCCCACGCCACCGCCAACCGCACCATGCCCATCCGCCGTCCGACCCGCCCGGATGCCCCACGCACCCGAAAGACCTTTAGGCGATCGAAGGGCTTGCGCACACGCAACCGCCCCATGCGGGCCGGGACGTGGCGGAACCGCCGCGAAGCCGCTAGAGGATAGGGCTTCGCAACCCGAGTCGAGACCGGTGAGCCTGATAGAGAACCGCGCCCTGCGCCGGTTCCGACGGGACGGACGGTCGTGAAAGCCCCGCACCGTGCCGTTTCCGACCCTTCCCGCCCCGTTCGCGCGGGCGCTCGCCGACCATGACTACGCCGAACCCACACCGGTGCAGAGCGCCGTCCTCGAAGCGGCCGCCGACGGCAGAGACCTTTTGGTCTCGGCGCAGACCGGTTCTGGCAAGACTGTGGCCTACGGCCTCGCCATGGCCGGCCTGCTGCTCGACGGTGCCGAGATGCTGGCGCCGGCCGGTGCTCCCCTGGCGCTGGTCATCGCGCCGACGCGCGAGCTGGCGCTGCAGGTCCAGCGCGAGCTGATGTGGCTCTACGGCCCGGCCGGCGGCCGCGTCACGGCCTGCGTCGGCGGCATGGACCCGCGCCGCGAGGCGCGCGCGCTCAACGAGGGCACGCACATCGTCGTCGGCACGCCTGGGCGCCTGCGCGACCACCTCGAGCGCCGCACCCTCGTCACCGACCAGATGAGGGCCGTCGTGCTCGACGAGGCCGACGAGATGCTCGACCTCGGCTTCCGCGAGGACATCGAGTTCATCCTCTCGGCGACGCCGAACGAGCGCAGCACCTTCCTGTTCTCGGCGACGCTGCCGAAGGCGATCGACAGCCTCGCCGCCCGCTACCAGCGCGACGCGCTGCGCCTTGCGGTGAAGAGCGAGACCCGCGGTCACGCCGACATCGCCTACCGGGCGATTCGCGTGGTGCCGCGCGAGATCGAGCACGTCGTGCTCAACCTGCTGCGCGCCGCCGACGCGCCGACGGCGATCGTGTTCTGCAACACCCGCAACGCGGTGCGTCACCTCCAGGCGAGCCTGACCGAGCGCGGCTTCTCCACCGTGGCCCTGTCGGGGGAACTCGGCCAGGGCGAGCGCAACGCCGCGCTCCAGGCGCTGCGCGACGGCCGCGCGAAGGTCTGCGTCGCGACCGACGTCGCCGCCCGCGGCATCGACCTGCCGGGTCTGTCGCTCGTCATCCACGCCGACCTGCCGCACGACGCCGAGGTGCTGCAGCACCGCAGCGGCCGCACGGGACGCGCCGGCAAGAAGGGCACCAGCATCCTGCTGGTGCCGAACGCCCGCCGCCGCCGGGCCGAGCAGATGTTCCAGCTCGCCAAGATCAGCCCCGAATGGGGCGGTCCCCCGTCGGCCGACGAGATCCGGCGCCTCGACGGCGAGCGCATGCTGGAAGACCCGTTGTTCACCGAGGCACCCGGCGAGGAGGATCTCGCCCTCGCCGAGACGCTGGTCACCGGCCGCACCCCGCTCGAGCTCGCCGCCGCCCTCGCCCGCGTCTACCGCACCCGCTTGCCGGCGCCGGAGGAGGTCACCGATCCGGGCGACCAGTCCGGCCGCGGCTCCGCGAGCCGGCCGCCCTACGATCCGATGGACCCCGAGCGCATCGCGGCGATGGGCCCGGCGGTGTGGTTCCGGCTCAACCTCGGCCGGCGCGACAACGCCGACCCGCGGCGCCTGCTGCCGATGCTGACCCGCCGCGGCGGGATCGACCGCCAGGAGATCGGCGCGATCCGCATCTTCGACCGCGAGACCAAGTTCGAGGTGCGCGGCAACGCCGCCTCGCGCTTCGCGCAGGCCTTCGCCCGCAACGGCTCGCCGGAGATTCAGGTCGAGGCCCTGGTCGGCGATGCCCCGGTCGCCGAGCGCAAGGGGCCGGCCGGCTTCAAGAGCCCGCGCGCGGCCAAGCACGAGCGCCACATCGGCAAGCCAGAGGCGGCGAAGCCTTACGCCCGCAAGCCGCGCGCCTAAGCGCGGCCGACGTTGCCTCGCAGCGACCCGACCGGTCAGAACCGGTCGGGAATGCCCTTCACCGCATCGCCGAGCGCCTCGACGCTCTCGCGCAGCTTGCGCCCGGCCGGCGCCAGGGACGGCACCTTGATGCCGAACACCTCGGTGTCCTCGTCCTGCGCTTCCGCGGGTACCGCCTTGGCTTCGACCGCCGCGGGCTTGCGGGCGGCCGGCTTTTCAGCGACCGCCTTGCTCGCCGCTGGTGCCGCCGTGGCGGCGGGAGGCTTCGCGTGCGCCTCGATCCGCGGCTTCGCCTTCGAAGGCTCGGGCTTCGCGGCCTCGCGCTTCGCCAGCTCAGGTTTGGCCGCTTCGATCTTGGCCGCTTCGATCTTGGCCGTTTCGTCCACCGCCGATGCCGGACGGGTCGCGACCGCCTTCGGGGGCTCCGGCGGCAGGGCCGCGTAGGTCGCGGTCTCGGTCTTGGCGGGCACGGTCTCGGCCGCCAGCGGCGCGATGCCGGGCACGGTGCGAGCCGGCGCGACCAGGGTCGCCTGACGGGCCGGGCCGATCACTGGCACCTCGACGAGCGCCGGGACCGGTTTCGGCGCGGGTGCCGGCGTCGCGAGCTTGCTCGCGGCGACGGGCGGGTTCGGGGTGATGGCGGGCGTCGCCGGTGTCGGTACGGCGTCGGTGGCGACGGAGCCCGCGCGCAGCATCGGATCGATCCGCGCTTCGACGACCGGGGGCTCAGCCGGCTCGGGCGGCAGGATCTCGCGGATCTTCGGGATCGACGAGGGGCTGCCCGTCGCCAGCGCCGGCAGCCCGTCCTTCAGGTCGGGCCAGTCGGCGGCCTGCCGGCTTGTCACGATCGGCTTGGCGCGCTGCGGTCCGGCGAGGCCTGAGAGGTAGGTGCTGGCCGCGGCGGCGAAGGCCCCGGTCCCGGCCACCCCGATCACGCCGAACAGCGCGATGCGGGCCCAGGGGCGTCGTGCGGCCGGGCGCGGCACCGTCTTCGGCGATTGCCGGGTCTCGGACGGGTCGAGGGCGAGATCATTCATCGGGGGGCGATCATGGCAGGAGGTTGCATCGGGCACGCGAGGCGGATGCGACCGATCTCCCCATCACGGCCGCATCGCCTCCGAAGATGTTCCGCACGCGGAACTTGGGCTGGGATCAAGAACCGGCAATACGGCGCAACGATGTCGCCCCGCTTCGCGGCGCCGAGCCCCGGGCTTCGACCTGTCGCATCTTCTGTGGAGAAGTCGTTGTCGCGCCGAGGTCTTGCGTAGACGGTGTGTGCTTAAGAACTCGTATCGCCGGGCGTCCTGCCCCGGTCGAGGCTCAGGGCCAACCTGCGAGGTGCACGGCCTGCGCCCGTGCCACGCGCTCGACCGCGCGGGTCCATCGGCTCGCCGGCCGAACGGGCGACGATGCGCCGGCCGCGACGGCCGCCTTCAGCGTCACGCCGTCCCGATCGCCCCAGCGCGCGAGCAGAACCTGGAACGCGTCGTGCCGCGCACGCTCGAAGGGGATCGGCCGCAAAGCGGAATCACGACAGGGATGGGGCGGGTAGAGATGGCCCACCGGCACCAGGCCGGCCGGGATCGGCGCCGTGGCCACGTGGGTGCGGCGGCGGCACAGGATCTTCGGCACGACGTAGGCCCGCGGCCCGAACGGATCGCCGGCGCCGGACGACACCTCGATCCGCCCGAGCGGTCCCACGACGACCAAGTCTGCCTCGCCGCCCAACGCCTCCGGCCGGATCGCGCCATCGAAATCCGGCGGTGCGGCGCCGAGATGCGCGCGGAGCCGCGCGAGCGGTCCCGGCCGATCGGTCCTGACCCGGACGGAGACCTGCGCCGAGCCGAGACCCAGATCGAAGCTCACGGCCGCCCGCCGAGCCGGATCGAGCGCTTCGCGATCGGGGCCGAGCTCGGTGAACCGCGAGCAGGCGACGGCGCCGAATTCCGCAGCCGGCAGGCACAGCGCGACCGCGTGGCTCCATCCGTCGCCCACCGGCATCTCGTAGGCGATCGGCCGCACCGCATCCGTCAGCGTCAGCGCGATGCCGCCCCTGGCGGTTCGAAGGCCAATCCGGTCCTCCCCAAGGATCCGGAACGGTTCGTCCGGCCGCCGGCGGAACTCGGCGGCCGCCCCGAACGCGCCGAGGTTCCACGCGCTCGCGGGATCGGCGAGCGCGGCGCAGAGGATGTCGCGATCGGTCGCGTCGAGGGCCATGGTGGGCACGGCTACGCCGGTCGTCGCGGAGGCTCAAGCGCCGTCTGCAACCGAAGGCTGCGATGTGGACCGCATGCCGAGCGCGCCTGCGCGGCATGGACTTCGCCGCGCGTCGCCGCCACCCTGCGCGGCGTGAGCGCCAGACCGATCTCCCTCTCGACACCGCCGGACGACGCGCCCGGCACCGCCTCCCCTGTTCCACCGCAGGCGATCCCGGCGGCCGGGTTCTGGAGCGGCTGGTCGACCCGCGCGCGGCTGATCGCCGTCGTCCTCGCCATCGACGTCGTCGCGGCCCTGGTCTCCTGCGGCGTCATCGTGATCAACGCGCGCACGGCGGTGAAGGTCGAGACGCGGGCATCGCTCTCCACCGTGGAATCGCTCGTCGCCGACACGATCCGCCTCCTCGACGCGGCCCCGTCCGAACGCCTGCTCCAGACCCTCGACCTGCGCTTCCAGATCCTGCGCCACGTCCGCGTCACGGTGCGCGACGCCGCCGGCGCGACGGTGGGCGCGCCGATCGGCCATCCGCGTCAGGAGAAGACGGCGCCGGCTTGGTTCGCAGACCTGATCATGCCGAAAATCGAGCAGCACGAGCTGCCGATCGTCACCGCCGGCCGCACGATCGGCACGGCGCGGATCACCACGCAGCCGATGGACGAGATCGACGAGATCTGGGTCTATGCGCGCGCCCTGTCGCTGACGACGTTCTGCATCAACGCGGCGATGCTGGCAGCCCTCTACCTTGCGCTCGGGCGCGTGCTGGCGCCGCTGGGCCGCCTCGCCGACGGCCTGACTCAGCTCGAGCGGCACGATTACACCGCGCGGCTCGAGAACCCGGCGACCCACGAGTTCGCGGTGATCGCCAGGCGCTTCAACCAGGTCGCGGAAGCGCTGAGTGCCGTCCGGGCCGCCAACGGCCGCCTGAAGCGGCAACTGCTGACCGCGCAGGACGACGAGCGCCACAGCACGGCACTGGAACTGCACGACGAGTTCGGCCCCTGCCTGTTCGCCCTGGAAGCCAACGCGGCTTCCGTGAAGCGGCTCGCGACCGGCACGGCCGAGCCCGACCGGGACAAGCTCCTGGCGCGCGCCTCCGAGATCGCGGCGATCGTCGGTCAGGTGCAGAGCCGCAACCGCGACCTGCTCAACCGTCTGCGTCCGCACGCGCTCGGCCAGGTTCCGCTCGCCGACTGCCTCGACCTGCTGTTGCGCGACTTCGCCCGCCGACACCCCGAGACCCGATTCACCGGGCGGTTCCAAGGGCTCGCCCGCGGCTACGGCGATCTCGCCGACCTCACGGTGTTCCGTTGCATCCAGGAGAGCATGACCAACGCCGTGCGTCACGGCCACGCCGCGACGGTCACCGCCGAGGCGCGCGAGGGGAACGGCTCGCTGGTCGTGTCGATCGCCGACGACGGCACCGGGTTCGCGCCCGATCACGGCACCGGCCTCGGGCTCTCGGGCATGCGCGAGCGCGTCGAAGCGCTCGACGGAACGTTTGTTCTTGACAAGCACCCCCCGGGCGCCGTTGTCCGCATTATCATTCCCGTGGATGCGCAAAGGGGCGACGATGCCGACCCGGTGCGATCCGCCTGAGCGGCCTCGCCATCCCGAGCGATCCCCCGATGAAGTTCCCGGCTCGATGAACGCCTTTGCCATGAAGCCCGTTGCCGTCGAGACCCGGATGCCGGTCCTCGTGATCGACGATCATCCGATCGTGCTCCAGGGCTGCCGCCGGGTGCTGGAGGATGCCGGCATCGAGACGGTGGCCGAGGCGACCACCGTGGTCGACGGCTACCGGGCGTTCCACCGCCTGCGCCCGCCGATCGTGATCTGCGACCTGACGTTCCAGGGCAGCGGCCTGGCCGGCCTCGGCCTGATCCGCCGCATGTGCGCGGTCGAGCCCAAGACCCGCATCCTCGTGTTCAGCATGCACAACGATCCGGTGATCGTGGCACGCGCGCTCGAGGCCGGCGCGCTCGGCTACGTGCTCAAGGACCACGCCTCGGCCGAGCTGTTCGAGGCCTTCGAGAAGGTCCGGGCGGGGCAGGTCTACCTCGACCGGCGCCTCGCCACCGAGGTCGCGATGCTGCGCACCGACGCCCGCCGCACCCCCGAATCCCAGCTGACGCCGCGCGAGCAGCAGATCCTCGCGCGCCTCGCGCAGGGCAAGTCCTACGGCGCGATCGCGACCGACCTGTCAGTGAGCTACAAGACCGTGACCAACGCCTGCTCGCAGATGCGCCAGAAGCTCGGCGTGCGGACGCTGGCCGAGCTGATCCACGTCGCCGTCACCGAAGCCCAGCGTCAGGGTTGACCGATCCGGCGGCGGCCGCGCCGCGCGACACGACGAGAGGCCGAACCATGGGCGATGCGAAAACCGGCACGTTCTCGCAAGCCGCGTGGGCGCGCAACGCCGCGCTCTACGAGACCATCCGCACGATGCCGTTCAACGCCGAGCTGGCGGCCGGCACGCTCGACCGGTCGCGCTTCACGCATTACATCGTCCAGGACGCCCATTACCTCATCGGCTTCGGCCGCGCCCTGAGTCTCGCCGCCGCCAAGGCGCCGGAGCCCGACGGCATCGTCCTGTTCGCCAAGGCGGCGGAAGAGGCGATCGTCGTCGAGCGCGCGCTCCACGGCGGCTTCTTCCGCGACTACGGCATCGGCGCGGAGGCCTTCGCGGCGACGCCGCTGACGCCGGCCTGCGATCACTACGTCGCGTATCTCATGGCGACGGCCTACGCCGAGCCGTTCGAGGTGCTGCTCGGGGCGCTGCTGCCGTGCTTCTGGATCTACGCCGAGGTCGGGCGGGACATCCTGGCGCGCGAGAGCGCCGGCAATCCCTATCGCGCCTGGATCGACACCTATTCCGGAACGGACTTCCAGGACGCCGTCGCCCGGATGATCGCGGCGACGGACGAAGCCGCCCGCGGGGCATCGTCCACCGTTCGCGAGCGCATGCACAAGGCCTTCACCCACGCGACTAGGCTCGAATGGATGTTCTGGGACAGCGCCTACCGCGAAGCCGCCTGGCCGGTGTGACGGCAGGTCTCGTGCGGCCGATCCAGCGCTCTAAGCACCGGCATCGGTAAGGACCGTTTCGACCCGACCTGCGTGCGTCGCGCCTCCTCGAAAGGAGAGGGGGACACACCACCGATTCGAAAGGGGCGGAACGATCGGATTGGAGCGGGCGACGGGAATCGAACCCGTATATTCAGCTTGGGAAGCTGACGTTCTACCACTGAACTACGCCCGCGCCGGGCCGCGTTTCGGCAGCGCAGCTGGACCATAGCAGAGCCGCCGACGTTGTCCACGGGGTCGATGGTCCTGCGGTCATGGACGGGCACCGCGAAACATCTTCTTCGGGCGGCAGCCCGGCACGCGATGCTCCGGCAGCGGCCACACGATCGCCGCGCGCAGGCCATCGCCGCCGTATCCGTTCCCATGGCGACGCCGTTCCACTATCACCGTCGGACCTGCACCCACGATGCGTGCGGCGTCCGCCTCCGGTGGGCGGCGCCGGCCGAGGACCGATCCGAGATCCATGGACGCCCCTTCCCCCCTGGCCGCGCCCGCGGACAATCCCGCGCGGCTGATCCTCGCTTCGGCCTCGCCGCGCCGGCTCGCGCTCCTGCAGCAGATCGGCATCGAGCCGGACGCCCTGCTTCCCGCCGACGTCGACGAGACGCCGCTGAAGTCCGAATCGCCACGCGAGCTCGCCCGGCGGCTCGCGCGGCTGAAGCTCTCCGCGGCGCAAGGGGCGCTCCACCTCCACGAGCACGGCGGGAAGAGCTGGGTGCTGGCGGCCGACACCGTGGTCGCGGTCGGCCGCCGCGTGCTGCCCAAGGCCGAGGTGCCCGACGAGGCCGCCGACTGCCTGCGCCTGCTTTCCGGGCGGCAGCACCGCGTGTTCACGGCGATCTGCCTGCTCTCGCCGAAGGGCGCGCGGCGCGAGCGCATCGTGGAGAGCCGGGTGCGGTTCAAGCGCCTGTCCCAGCGCGAGATGAGCAGCTACCTCGCCTCGGGCGAATGGCGCGGCAAGGCCGGCGGCTACGCGATCCAGGGGCTGGCCGGCGCCTTCGTCGTCAAGCTCGTCGGCTCGCACTCGGCCGTCGTCGGCCTGCCGCTCTACGAGACGATGGCGCTCCTCGACGGCGAGGGATTCCCGGTGCGGGCCGGCTGGGGCGCGATGGCATGACGACGGTCGCGAAGCTGCCCCCCTGCCCGATCTGCGGCAAGCCGGCCGATCCGAAGCTGAAGCCGTTCTGCTCGGAGCGCTGCTCGGACATCGACCTCGGCCGCTGGCTCAGCGACCGCTACGTGATCCCGGCCGCCGATGACGAGGACGAGGATGCGTTGCCGCCCGCCCGGAAACCCGAGCACGAATAGCGGGAAAATCATCCGGCCGATGCGTCGGATCAGGCTGGACAGGTCCGGAGGCACTGACTATACCCCCGCCCTGTCGAGCCGCCACGCGGATCGGCGAAGGCCCAGGTAGCTCAGTTGGTAGAGCATGCGACTGAAAATCGCAGTGTCGGCGGTTCGACTCCGTCCCTGGGCACCATCCCTCCCCAGCGTCTGAACTGGATTCGCAGCCGCGGCTGCTGGACTCGTTCGTGCCTGCGCGGACGCCCTCTCAGGTGGCGCTCGATCCCTCGACGTTCGCGGCCAGCCTCTCCGCCGTTTTCAGATCCTCCGGCGTGTTGACGTTGAGGAACGGGTCGATCGGCTCGATCGGCCAGCGCACCACCGCGGCGCCGTGACGGCCGATGAAGCCGCCGACGCGGCGCTCGCCGCGCTCGACGAGCGCGGCACGCAACTCTGCCCGCAGATGGATCGGCCAGAGCGCCACGGTGTAGTGCTCGCGATCGCCCGAGGCGGCGACCGGGATCGCAGCCGGCTCTCGGGCTGCGGCGAGGCGGGCGACGAGGTCGAGCGGCAGGAACGGCGCGTCGCAGGAGACGCTGACGACGGCGTCCACGTCGGCGTGGAACGCGGCCGCATGGTCCAGCCCGGCCAGGATGCCGGCGAGCGGGCCGGGATGGCCGGCGACGCCGTCGGGCAGGACCGGCCCCGGAAAGCCGGAGAACCGCGTCGGGTCGCCGTTGGCGCTGAGCATCAGCCCGGCCGGGCATTGCGGCGCCAAGCGCCGGGTCATCCGCTCCAGCAGCGTCCGGCCGCCGAGGGTGCGCAGCACCTTGTCGCCGCCGCCCATGCGGCGGGCGAGACCGCCGGCCAAGATCAGGCCCAGGACCGGCGCCATCGTCGTGCCTATTCGAAGACGATCTTGGGCGCCGCCCGGCCGGCCGGTGCCGCGGTCAGGTTGTCCCAGAGCTTGCGCGCGATCTCGCGGTAGACCTGGGCCTGCGGCCCGTCGGGGGCGACGGCGACGACCGGCTGGCCGGCATCGGACGATTCCCGGATCGTCATGTTCAGCGGCACCTCGCCGAGGAACGGCACGCCGAGGCGCTGCGCCTCGATCCGCGCGCCGCCATGGCCGAAGATGTGCGATTCGTGGTTGCAGTTCGGGCAGATGAAGGTCGCCATGTTCTCGATCACGCCGAGGATCGGCACCGCGACCTTCTTGAACATCGTCACGCCGCGCCGCGCGTCGATCAGCGCGAGGTCCTGCGGCGTCGAGACGATCACGGCGCCGGAGAGCGGTGTCGCCTGAGCCATGGTGAGCTGCGCGTCGCCGGTGCCCGGCGGCATGTCGACGATCAGCACGTCGAGCTCGCCCCAGAGCACGTCGCGCAGCATCTGCGTCAGCGCCGACTGCACCATCGGGCCGCGCCAGATCATCGCCGTCTCGGGCTCGATCAGGAAGCCGATCGACATCACCTTGAGGCCGTAGCCTTCCATCGGCTCCATGCTGCGGTTGTCGACCACCTTCGGCTTGCCGGACAGGCCGAACAGCTTCGGCACCGAGGGACCGTAGATGTCGGCATCGAGCAGGCCGACCTTCAGGCCCTGCGCCTTCAGGGCGAGGGCGAGGTTGCAGGCGGTGGTCGACTTGCCGACGCCGCCCTTGCCCGAGGCCACCGCCACGATGTGGCGGACTCCCGGCAGGGCCGGCCCCTGGCCGGGAGGCGCGCCGGGACGCGGCGGCGCGGCATTCACCGGAACCGGGGCGGCCTTGCTCTGCTCCGGCATGCCGGGGCCGCGCTCGGAGGTGAGGCTCGCGAACACGCCCGAGACGCCAGGCATCGACAGCACCTTGCCCTCGGCCGACCGGCGGATCGGCTCGAAGCGCGCTGCCTCGCTGGCGTCGATCAGGATCGAGAACATCACGCGGTTGGTCGGGTCGACGACCACCTGCGACAGGCGGCCGGACGCCGGAAGGGTGGTGCCGGCGGTATCGATGGTCACGCTTTGCAGTGCGCGCAGCACGTCGTCTCGGGTGATCGCCACGGTCGGCCTCCTTCGCCGCGTCCGGCGTCTTTGGATCTCGAAAGGGATGGTTCCGGCCCATGTAAACAGCCGTGCCGGAAACGCCAGCCGAAGCGGGCCTACCACCATGCGGCGCCTGTGCGCAGGCGATCGAACCAACCGATGCGTCATCCGTTGTGACACGACCGCCGGCGCGGGCGGCAGGGAGAGCCGGTGCGCCGTCACCATCTGGAGAGACCTACGCGATGCATCAGGGCAATCACCGCGACCACGAGGGCGCGAAGAAGCTGTTCGAGCTGGTCAAGGACGTCAAAGTGGCGATGATGACCACCGCCGACGCCGACGGCACGCTCAACAGCCGTCCGATGTGGAATAACGACATCGACGAGAACGGCGACCTGTGGTTCTTCACCAAGCTGCACTCGCCCAAGACCGCCGAGATCGGCCGGGACAACCAGATCAACCTGTCGTACTCCGACCCGTCGAGCCAGACCTACGTCTCCATCGCCGGCAAGGCGGAGATCGTCAGCGACCAGACGATCATCGACGCCAAGTGGACCGAGAGCCTGAAGACCTGGTTCCCGAACGGCAAGGACGACCCCGAGGTGGCGCTGCTCCGCATCCACCCCGAGCAGGGCGAGTACTGGGACAGCCCGAACAGCAAGATGCTGCACCTGTTCGGCTACGTGAAGGCCTCGCTCACCGGCGAGAGCCCGAAGACCGAGACCAAGAAGGTCGACCTCGCCTGATCGCGGCGGCCTGAGCCGCCTTCGCGACGACAGGCGGCGTGCCCGGTGCGGCGCGCCGCCTTTTTCGTGCCCGCGCCGCCGCCTCCGTTGACACCGGCCCGCCGGTCATGCGCCCTCGGGGCTCCGTGACGCCCGCCCCGAGGTTCCAAAGACATGCTCGATCTCGCGCGGCGGGTGCACGACCACAATTTCGGCATCGACCCGATCGTGCGGTCGCTGCTCGACACCGACTTCTACAAGCTGCTGATGGCGCAGACGATCCTGCGCCGACACCGCGACGTGGCGGTGACCTTCGGCATCAACAACCGCACGACCCGCATCCGCATCGCCGACGAGGTCGACGCCGGCGCGCTGCGCGAGCAGCTCGATCACGCCCGCTCCCTGCGCCTGTCGCGTGGCGAGGCGACCTGGCTGCGCGGCAACGCCTTCTACGGGCGCCGCCGCATCCTGTCGGCCGATTTCATCGCCTGGTTCGAGGGGTTTCGGCTGCCCGAATACCAGCTCGAGGCGCGGGACGGGCAGTACGAGCTCACCTTCCACGGACCGTGGGTCGAGACCACGATGTGGGAGGTGCCGGCGCTCGCCATCCTGAACGAGCTGCGCTCCCGCGCCGTGCTGCGCGACCTCGGCAAGCTCGACCTGCAGGTGCTGTACGCGAGGGCGATGACGCGGGTCTGGGAGAAGATCGAGCGCCTGCGCAAGCTGCCCGACCTGTCGATCGCCGATTTCGGCACCCGTCGCCGGCACGGCTTCCTGTGGCAGGACTGGTGCGTGCAGGCGATGGACGAGGGCTTGGGCTCCAAGCGCTTCCTCGGAACCTCGAACTGCCTGATCGCGCTCCGCCGCGAGGTCGAGGCGGTCGGCACCAACGCGCACGAGCTGCCGATGGTCTACGCGGCCCTGGCGGAGGACGATGCGGCGCTCGTCCGCGCGCCCTACGACGTGCTGCGCGACTGGCAGGAGGATTACGAGGGCAACCTTCTCGTCGTGCTGCCCGACACCTACGGCACCACCGGATTCCTCGCCGGCGCGCCCGACTGGCTCGGCGACTGGACCGGCATCCGCATCGATTCGAAGGACCCGATCGAGGGCGGCGAGGAGGCGATCGCGTTCTGGCGCTCCCGCGGCGCCGACCCGCGCGAAAAGCTCGCGATCTTCTCCGACGGGCTCGACATCGACACGATCGAGCGGATCCACGCGCATTTCTACGGGCGACTGCGGATCGGTTACGGCTGGGGCACCCTCCTCACCAACGATTTTCGCGGGCTGGTGCCGGAGGGCCGGCTCGATCCGATCTCGATCGTCTGCAAGGTGACCCATGCCAACGGGCGCCCGACGGTGAAGATCTCCGACAACCCGACCAAGGCGCAGGGGCCGGCGGACGCCGTCGCGCGCTACAAGCGGGTGTTCGGCGTCGGCGCTCAGGATGCGATGGCGGTGGTGGTCTGAGCCGGCCGATCGCGCCGGCCCCCGGCGCAGCTTCTATCAAGGCTGTGTCACAGACCCAAGATTGAAATCACGTGGTCTCCGTTCGCGGTCGGCGTGCGCTATGTCTCGCCCCGACACCGGCGTGTCGCCTCCCGAGGAGGCGCGCGAACCAAGCCGGAACAGCAGGGACGCGGACGCCATGTCACGGATCGATCGACGCGCGCTGATTGGAGCAGCGGGTCTGGCGCTCGCAGGCCCCACACTCGGGGGTTCGGCACATGCCGCGGATGCTCCTGCACCGAAGCCAGCCGAGGCGAAGGACGTCACCCGCACGCTGGCGCGCTGGGTCGTGAACGCCCGGTTCGAGGATCTGCCCGAGGCGGTGCGCCGGGAGGCGACGCGAACCTTCCTGAACTGGGTCGGTGTCGCCATCGGCGGCTCGCATCACGAGACGCTGGACGTGGCGGTCTCCGCGCTCGCGCCGTTCTCGGGGCCGCCCCAGGCCGGCCTGTTCGGCCGCACCGAGCGCTTCGACATCATGAACGCGGCGTTCCTCAACGGCGTGTCGAGCCACATCTTCGATTACGACGACACCCACCTGAAGACCGTCATCCACCCGGCCGGCCCGGTCGCCTCGGCGATCCTCGCCTATGCCGAGATGCACCCGGTCTCGGGGCGCGACTTCCTCGACGCGCTGGTGCTCGGGATCGAGACCGAGTGCCGGATCGGCAACGCGGTCTATCCCAACCACTACGACGTCGGCTGGCACATCACCGGCACCGCCGGCGTGTTCGGGGCGGCGGCCGCCGCCGGCAAGCTGATGGGCCTCACCGAGCAGCAGATGGTGTTCGCCCTGGGGCTGGCCGCCTCGCAGCCGGTGGGCTTACGCGAATCGTTCGGCTCGATGAACAAGAGCTTCAACCCCGGCCGCGCCGCGGCCAACGGCCTGTTCGCCGCGATCCTCGCGGCCAAGGGCTTCACCTCGTCGGACGGCATGATCGAGGCCAAGCGTGGCTGGGCCAACACCGTCTCGACCAAGCAGGATTATCGCGAGATCACCGAGGGGCTCGGCACGCGGTACGAGAGCCTGCTCAACACCTACAAGCCGTTCGCCTGCGGCATCGTCATGCATCCGGCAATCGATGCCGCGATCCAGCTTCGCGACGAGGAGCACCTGAAGCCCGAGCAGATCGCGCGCGTCGACCTGAAGGTGCATCCCCTCGTGCTTGAGCTTACCGGCAAGACCGCCCCGCAGGCGGGATTGGAAGGCAAGTTCAGCATCTACCACGCGGTCGCCGTCGCGCTGGTCGAAGGCGCGGCCGGCGAAAAGCAGTTCAGCGACCGCGCCGTTCGCGATCCCGTCGTCGTCGCGTTGCGCGACAAGGTCGTGCCGGTTGTCACGCCGGGGATCGCGGCGGCACAGGTCGACATGACCGTCACGCTCGCCGACGGGCGCACGCTGCACCGCCGCATCGAGCACGCGATCGGCAGCGTCGAGCGTCCAATGAGCGACGCCGCCCTGGAGCGCAAGTTCACCGATCTCGCCAACGGCGTGCTGCCCGCGGCGCAGGCCCGCCGGGTGATGAGCCTGTGCTGGTCGCTCGATACGCTCAAGGATGTCGGCGACGTGATTCGCGCAGGGGTTGCGCAAGCCTGACGATCACGAGCCCGTGAAAACCCGCCGCAACGGGAGGGATCGTTTCGCGGCGCCGTGCCGTTCCCCGTTCGCACCGGCGAGAGCACGGGCGTTGCGGGCGTGAGCGTACGGTTCGGTGGCGGCATGGCGACGAAGACAGACGACCCTCCCATCCCGGTGCCGTCTCCCACCCGGATCGCCGCCGCCGAGACGCCGAAATCGGCGCTGGTCTCACCGGTCCTCGTCAGCGCGATCATCATCGCGGCGCTCTATGTCGGGCGCGAGATCTTCATCCCGATCGTCATCGCGGTTCTGTTGTCCTTCGTGCTCGGGCCGCTGGTCGCGCTCCTGCGCCGCTGGCACCTGCCCCGCGTCGTCGCGGTCGGCTCCGCGGTGGTGTTCACCCTCGGCATCGTCGCCGCCCTGGCGACGCTGATCGGCGTCCAGGTCGCGGGCCTCGTCGGCGACGCGCCGCGCTACCGCTCGACGATCGAGCGCAAGATCGAGGGCCTGCGCGACAGCCCGGTCGCGCATCTCACCGATTACGTCGCCAATATCGGCCGGGCGATCCACGATGCCGGCAACACCGAGAAGGCGCCGAAGCCCGAGGCGGAGGCAAAGCCCGGCCCCGAAACCAAGCCGGCGCGGCCGGCCTCGGAACCGGCCCCCGTCCTCGTCGAGATGCGCCAGACGCCGCCCGGCCCGCTGGAGACGGCGAGCACCCTGCTCTCCCCGGTGATGCAGCCGCTGGCCACCACCGGCATCGTCTTCGTCGTGCTGCTGTTCGTCCTGATGCAGCGCGAGGACCTGCGCGACCGGATGATCCGCCTCGCCGGATCGAGCGACCTGCACCGCACCACCGTCGCGATGGACGACGCCGCGCGGCGGCTCAGCCGCTACTTCGTGGTGCAGCTGGCGCTCAACACCGCCTTCGGGCTGGTGGTCGGCATCGGCCTCTACGTCATCGGCGTGCCCAACCCGGTGCTGTGGGGCATCGTCTCGGCGATGATGCGGTTCGTGCCGTATATCGGCGCCTTCCTCTCGGCCCTGCTGCCGCTCCTGCTGGCGGCGGCCGTCGATCCGGGCTGGGACATGGTGATCGCCACCGCGATCCTGTTCCTGGTGCTGGAACCGCTGACGGGCCAGATCGTCGAGCCGATGCTCTACGGCCATTCCACCGGCCTCTCGCCGTTCGCGGTGCTGATCTCGGCTCTCTTCTGGACCTGGCTGTGGGGGCCCGTCGGGCTTCTGCTCTCGACGCCGCTGACGGTCTGCCTCGTCGTGCTGGGGCGGCACATCGACAAGCTCGAGTTCCTCGACGTGCTGTTCGGCAACCGCGCGGCCCTGACGCCGGTCGAGAACTTCTACCAGCGCATCCTCGCCGACGACCCGGAAGAGGCGCAGGAGCACGCCGAGCTGATCCTGCAGACCTGCTCGCTGTCGGCCTATTACGACGACGTGGTTCTGAAGGGCCTCGAGCTCGCCGCCCGCGACGCCGCCCGCGGCGTGCTGACCCTCGAGCAGAAGACCGACATCCGCGCCTCCGTCAGCGAGCTCGTCGACGCGCTCGCCGAGCGCGACGACCGGGTTCCCGCCGCGCCTGCGGCCGATGCCGACGACGGTGCCGAGGGGGATGCGAAGGCCGATCCCGAAGTGGCGCAGCCAAGCCGGGAGGCGATCCCGCCGGCGTGGTCTCGCGAGGGCGCGGTGCTGTGCGTCGCGGGGCGGGGCTTCATCGACACGCCGGCGGCCGCGATCCTCGCACAGCTCCTCGCCAAGCGCGGGCTCGGGACGCGGATCGTACCGTTCGGCGACGTGTCGCGCGCGAAGATCGCCGATTTCGACCCCGGCGAGGCGCAGATGACCTGCATCGTCTCCCTGGCGATCAGCGGAGAGCCGGGGCACCTGCGACGGCTCGTCGATCGCCTTCGGCGCCGGATGCCCGACGTCCCGATCGTCGTCGGGCTGTGGCAGGCGGACGACGATGCCGCCGGCCGCGGCAGCATCCCGGCGGCCGAGCACGTCTCGTCGCTCGGCAGCGCCGTCGACACGGTGCTGGCCCATGTGCACGCCGAGCCGGAGCCATCCCCCATGCCGGTGGCTGCGCAGGCTTGACGGAAACGGCCGAAACCCGCCTTCCTGCCGCGATGCAGGATCGAACGGGGAAAAGCCGATGAGCGTCGTCGAACTCGGCCGGTTCATGGACGATCTCGCCGACGCGTCGGGCCAGGCGATCCTGCCGTTCTTCCGTGCCCAGTATGCGCTGACCGACAAGGCGGCGGGCACGGCCGCGTTCGATCCCGTGACCGAGGCCGACCGCGCCGCCGAGCTGGTCCTGCGCAACATGATCCGCGGGCGGTTTCCCGCCCACGGCATCCTCGGCGAGGAGTTCGGCTCGGAGCGGCTCGACGCGGAATGCGTCTGGGTGCTCGACCCGATCGACGGCACCCGCGCCTTCATCACCGGCATCCCGACCTGGGGAACCCTGATCGGCCTGACCCGGAACGGGAGCGCCGTGCGCGGCCTGATGCACCAGCCCTATCTCGGCGAGCGCTTCACCGGCGATGGACGCACGGCACGCCTGCGAAGCTTGCGCGGCGAGCGCACGCTCCATACCCGCCGCTGCTCCGACCTGTCGGCGGCGATGCTCGCCACCACCGATCCGCGGTTGTTCACGGACGACGCGGAAGCCGATCGGTTCCGGGCCATCGAGGGTCGCGTGCGCATGTCGCGCTACGGCACCGACTGCTACGCCTATTGCATGCTGGCTTCGGGCCAGATCGACCTCGTCGTCGAGGCCGGCTTGAAGCCCTACGACATCGTCGCGCTGATCCCGATCGTCGAGGGTGCGGGCGGCGTCATCACCGCCTGGGACGGCGGTCCCGCGACCGGCGGCGGCCGCATCGTCGCCGCCGGCGATCCGCGCATGCACGCGGCGGCGCTGGCGATTCTCAACCCGTAACCAGTCGGCGCCCGAAACCGCATTGCGACCCGTCTCGACGAACTGAACCGTCCATGCGCCCCGGCCGTTCCTGGTCGTCCGCAACGCTTCCTCCCGGCTGCCCGTGCTCCTCGCCGCACTCCTTCTCCTGACGACGCTGCCGCCGCTGGCCGAAGGGTCTGTTGACGCGCTCCGGGCGCACGCGGTCGGCTTGCAGACGCCGTCGGTCGAGGCGGCACCGTATTATCAGCACGTCGCGCGGGCGGTCTCGAACTGGCGGGCCCAGGCCGGTACCGAGCTTCGGCCGGTCTCGCTCGCCCTGGTCGCGCAGGTGGCACCCACCGAGCCGGCCTACGTCGCACGCTGCGCCAAGCTCAACAATTACTGGTGCATCAAGAGCGCGCGCTGGTCGGGCGAGATCGGTGCCGACGCCGAGGGGCATACCGGCTTCGCCACCGCGGCGGACGGCGCCGACGCCGCGGCCGGGCTGCTCCGGCGATACTACCGGGATTATGGACGCCGCACGGCCCTGGCGATCGTCCGCCGCTGGGCGCCGGCCTCCTGCGGCGTCTCCACCGCTCCGCTTGCGGCCAGGGCCAAGCCGACCGCCCTCGCGCCGCGCGGGATCGGGGGCACGCTTCGTGCCCGCTTCCTGGCGCGCCACCTTCCCGGCGGCGCCCGGCGCGGCGTCTCGCGGGCGCCGCGCACCGCCCTGCGGGTGCAGCCCTGGTCGCCGCTCGCCCGGATGAGCGGCCATCCGGCCCGGCGCCCGTCGATCCAGGCCAGGGCGATGCAGAAACCCGTCGCGGATATCGCGACCGGCCTCGCCGACAGGCCGACGCCGACCGTACGGTTTCCGGCCCCGCGCGGGGCGGACGATCCCGCCGCGCTCCTCGACCGCAAGGTGCCGTCGCCGGACCGCCTCGTGGCTGATTCGGCCCTGTTGCCGATGATGGTCTCCGGCCTGGCGATGGGGGATCTGCGTGCACCGGCCCCGCTCTGCGGCAACGACGAGGTCCGGATCGGCAACTACGCGGCCGCCATCGCCAGGAGCGTGGGCCTGCGCGCCACGGACGACCTCGCGCTGTTCTCGCCCGACGGCAGCCCGCTGCCGAACCTCGCCCCCGTCATGCGCGCGATGTCGGGGGTCGAGCTCGGCGCGTTGCACGCGGGTCCGCCCCTCGTGGAGGCGGCGATCGCCCGGCTCGGTCCGACCCCCGCGGCGACGGCCGATGCGGCCAAGTAGCCTTCACCGAGCCTTGTCGCGGCCCCCTCCCCGCGCCACCTGAGCGGCGACGGCCGACCGGCTGGCCCTTCGCGTTTCCCGAGCCCCCGAGCCCGCCCTTGCCCATCCAGAGTTTCGCCGCGCGTGCCGGCTCCGCGGTCAAGGCCTTCGCGGAAGCTTCGAGCGACTTCCTGATCCAGCCGACTCTGCGGCTCGGCGTCACCGGGCTCGCCCGCTCGGGCAAGACCGTGTTCACAACCGCCCTCATCCACCATCTCGTCGAGAGCCATGCGCTCCCCGCCTTCGCCCCGGCGCAGGAGGGACGCCTGCGCCGCGCCCGCCTCGTGCCGCAGCCGGACGACGACGTTCCGCGCTTTCCCTTCGAGGAGCATTTCTCGGCGCTGACGGAGTCCCGCCTCTGGCCGCGTTCCACCGATCGGATCAGCCAGTTCCGGCTCGCGATCGAGTACGAGCGCGCCGGCGGCTGGCGCTCCGGCCCGGGCACGCTGATGCTCGACGTCGTCGACTATCCCGGCGAATGGCTGCTCGATCTCGCGCTCCTGGAGCAGAGCTACACAACGTGGTCGCGGGCGACCATCGCCGGGACCCGGCGCGCCGGCCGCGGCGGGATGGCCGCGCCGTGGCTCGCGATGCTGAGGGGGCTCGATCCGGCGGGGCCTCTAGACGAGGTGGTAGCCGAGCGGGCGAGCGCCGCCTTCACCGCCTATCTCGCGGCTCTCCGCGCCGGCCCGGAGATGGTGGCGACGACGCCGCCGGGCCGGTTCCTGATGCCGGGCGACCTCGCCGGCTCGCCGGCCCTGACCTTCGCCCCGCTCGACGAGCTGCCCGAGACGATCGCGCCGGGCACGCTCGCCGGGCTGATGGAGCGGCGCTTCGAGGCCTACAAGGCCAAGGTCGTCGTGCCGTTCTTCCGCGATCACTTCCAGCGCGTCGACCGACAGATCGTGCTGGTCGACGTGCTGGCCGCCGTCGATGCCGGGCCGGCGGCGCTGGCGGAGCTGGAGGAGGCGCTGGATTCCGTCCTGCTCAGCCTGAACATCGGCCGCAACACGCTGCTCTCGCGGCTGTTCGCACCGCGGGCCGACCGGATCATGTTCGCCGCGACGAAGGCAGACCACCTGCACCAGACCAGCCACGATCGGCTCGAAGCGCTGCTGCGCCTGCTGGTGTCGCGCGCCATGCGCCGGACGGAGGCCGCCGGCGCCCGTGTCGGCACCGTGGCCCTGGCGTCGGTCCGCGCCACCCGCGAGACCACGATCCACGACGGCGACGCCGTGCTGCGCGCCGTCGCCGGGACGCCGGAGGCCGGCGAGACGGTCGGCGACGAGGTGTTCGACGGGACGGCCGAGGCCGCGGTGTTCCCGGGCCATCTCCCTGCCCGCCCGGAGGCGGTGCTCGAGGGCGCGGTCGAGCCCGGCTCGCTGCGGTTCCCGCGATTCCGCCCGCCATCGATCAAGCCCGACGCGCTGGGGCGTCCCGGCCACCTGCCGCAGATCCGCCTCGACCGGGCCATGCAGTTCTTGATCGGCGACAGGCTGACGTGATGGCGGCCCAGACGAGAACCCCGAGGACGATGCCGTGAGCTCGACCCAGCGCCCGCGCGCCTTCCGCATCCCCAGTGCCGATGCGCCCCCGGCCGTCGAGGGAATCCCTTCGATGCCGGCCGCCCCGACCGGCGTCCGCATCGTCGAGGATCCGGTCGAGATCCTCGACGCCGCCGACGGCACGCCCGTGCCGGTGGCGAAGTCGCGCGGCGTTCCGTGGGGCGGCCTGCTGCTGTCGGCCGCGGGCGGCCTCGTCTCCCTCGGGGTCGGCTTGTCGGTCGAGCGGCTGATCGCCGATCTGTTCCAGGCGGCGCCCTGGCTCGGCGGCGTCGCGCTCGCGCTCCTGGCGCTCGCCGGCCTCGCTCTCCTGGCGATCGTCGTGCGCGAAGTGCGCGGGCTGTGGCGGGAGCGCAAGATCGAGCACCTGCGCCAGGCCGCCGTCGCGGCGATCGCGACCCGCGATCACAGTGCGGCGCAGGGGGTGGTTCGGGATCTCGCCGCCTTCTATGCGGATCGATTGGCGTTGGCGGCGGGCCGGCAGCGGCTCGAGGCTTCGGCCGACGCGATCCTCGACGTCGACGATCGCATCGGCCTCGCCGAGCACGAGCTGTTGAGCCCGCTGGACCGGCAGGCGCGCAATGCCATCGCCACCGCCGCCAAGCAGGTCTCGGGCGTGACCGCGCTCAGCCCGCGGGCGATCGTGGACGTGGCGTTCGTGATCTATTCCGCCGTGCGGCTGCTGCGCCGGATCGCGGCGATCTACGGCGGACGCCCGGGCTTCCTCGGCTTCCTGCGCCTGGCCAGAGCCGCCTTCGCCCACCTGACCGTCACCGGCGGAATGGCGGTCGGCGAGAGCATGATTCAGCAGGTGCTCGGCCTCGGCATCGCGGCGCGGGTCTCGGCCAAGCTCGGCGAGGGCGTGCTCAACGGCCTGATGACCGCGCGCTTCGGCCTCGCGGCCCTCGCGGTCTGCCGCCCGCTGCCGTTCGTGCGCGAGGCTCCGCCGCGCCTGTCGGACGTCGCCGGCGAGCTTCTCCGCCCGGCCGAGCCGGAGCCGAAGCCGTGATGCTCAGGATTGCGCGCGCTTCTGCACCGCCTCGGCGTTGCGGCGGTTGGCGATTCGGGTGAACATGTTGCCGGTGTAGTCGGCGACCTTCGGCTTCTCGACGGCCACGAGCTGGGCTTCGAACGCCTCGATGCGCTTGAGCAGCGCGGCGTCGCCGAAGATCGAGCTGTTGAAGGAGGTGTGGGCGCGCTCGCCCAGCGCCGTCTGCACGGCGTCCAGTCGCACCAGAAGCTCTTTTCGCGTCACGTCGATCTCCCGCGGGCCGGATCGCCCGTGATCCGGCATCCATCAGCGCGGGCTTGGGTAAACGAGAGGTTAACCGCCGGGCGCGATCGAGCCGACGGGCTCAAAGATCCTTCATGAACCCGGCGAGCCGCATCAGCCCCTCGGGCCACGGCCCATGGCCGCTCGCGACGTTGACGTGGCCGGATTCGCCGGCGTCGACCAGGGCCGATCCCCAGGCCGCGGCGAAATCCTCCGCGCGCTCGTAGCGGCAGTACGGATCGGTTCGGCTCGCCACCAAGAGCGACGGGAACGGCAGCGGCGCGCGCGGCAGCGGCGCGAAGGCGCGCACGCTGTCGGGCAGGTTCGGCGTCTCCTCGACGTCCGGCAGCGCCACGAACAGCGCTCCGACGACGCGGCCCTCGGGAAGCTTCGGCACCGCCTCGACGCAGGCGACGACGCCGAGGCTGTGGGCGATGAGGACGACGGGCCGAGTCGCGGCCGCGACCGCCTGGACGACGCGACCGCACCAGGCCTCGGGCTCGGGCGCATGCCAGGACTGCTGCTCGACCACGCGGGCGGTCGACATGCGGCCGGCCCAGCGCGCCTGCCAGTGGCCCTCTTCCGAGCCGCCAAGGCCCGGAACGATCAGGATGTTGCAATCGGCGGTCTTCATGGTCGCGTGCCTACCGTCTCTCGGCGCGAGGGTCGAGAACGAAGAAAGGCGGCACCTCGCGGTGCCGCCTCTCGGATCGGGTCGATCGCGCCGGCTCAGAGCCGGTACGCGGTACGGTCTTCGCCCTCATACGCGGGCTCGGTCTTGAGGCCGGCCTTTTGCGCCGCGGTCTGGATGTTGTCCGGGTCGAGGGCGGTCTCGACGAACTCGCGGCCACGGCTGGTGAACTCGCGGGCGTAGCGCAGGCCCTGGTCGCGGACCTCGTCGGCATAGGGACCGATGTTGCGGTCCTCCTGGCGCGTACGCGGGAGCAACGCGCCGAGAAGCAGGCCCGCGGCGACGCCGACGACGCCGACCAGCAGCGGGTTCTCGGTCACGAACTGCTCGACGGCGGTGCGACCGCGATCGAGCCGGTCGCTGCCGCGCACCACCGCGTCGTCGATCCGGCGCATGTGGTCGCGATGGACGCCGGAGACCCAGTTGCGGGCCTCGTCGGCCGCACCGCCGAGGCGATCGCGGACGTCGTCGGCCAAGTCGGCGGCGCGATCGCGCGTGCGATCGGCGAAGTCCGCGGCCCGATCCGCCGCATCGCCCGCCGCCGCGCGAGCCTGACCGGCGACGCTGCCGACATCGGGTCCGGGACCGGCCTGATGATCGTGCGGCGACGCGTCGGGCCGTCCGATCGGATCGCGGAGGCCCGTGGGATCCGCCCGCAGCGTGTGGTCGGCCGCCTTCGCATGCGGGTCGAGGTGGACCGGGTCCAGGCCGGCGGCGTGCAGGCCCTGGTCGACCTTCGCGGCGGCGGCCCGGGCGAGGTCGTCCGGCAGGTGGTTGTCGGTCGTGGCCGACTTGCTCGTATCGCTCATGGCGTGATCCTTCAGAACTCGTACGCGGCTGGCAATGTCCGCAGGTGGCGGCCCGTCAGGCGCGGGTTTCGTCCATCAGCGAGGGTTTCGGCTGGCGGGTGGGCAGATCCGGATCGTAGACCCGGGCCGCCCCGTCGTTAAGCACCGGGACGCGCTCGGCTGAAGCCTGCGTCCGGCGGCGCGTCGCGTCCTGGGACATCCGATGCAGCAGCCAGCCGACGCCGGCGGCGATCAGCAGGACGGGAACCGGATTGCGGCGGACCGCCTCGAGCGCTCCGTCGTAGGCACCGCTGACAGCGGGTGCGCGGCGGGCGTTGCCGAGCATCTCGTCGACGAGGCTGGACACCGAGAGGCGGCCCTGGATGCGGTCGATGGTCTCGTCGAGGCGCGCGCGGCTCTCCTCGATGTCCCGCTCCATCTCGTTCATCGAACTCATCCGGACACTCTCTCGGAAAGGGCGCGGGCGTCCTGGCGGACCTGCCGGCCGGTACGGGTGGGCGTGAGCGTCGAGAACGACAGGGCGCTGCGTCCCCACAGTGCCATCCCAATCGCGACGACCATGAGCACGCCGCCGACGATGAGGGCCGAGAGCCATTCCGAGCCGACGATCGTCGCCAGCCACTTCACGAAGGCGCCGATCAGCACGAGCAGGGCGACGACGGAGAAGACCGCCGAAGCCATGAGGCAGACGATGCCGATGATCAGCGAGCGGACGTTCCGCGCCATCTCAGCGCGGAACAGGGCGATCTCCTTGCGGGCGAGGTCGTTCGTCTCGCGCAGCGCGTTGCCGATGAGGCTCTGGATGCTGCCGGCGGGCGATGCACCGGAGGAGCCGGGGGGTGGGGTCTGCGATCCGGTCGACATGGCCGGGCCGCTCACGCGCGGAAGCTGTCGCGGGCGTCGCCTTCCGGCGGCAGGCTCGACGACTTGATGAAGCGCGCGGCGATGAAGCCGGCGACGAACGTTCCGACCGCGACCGCGACCGGTGCACGGCGGGCGAAGGCCTCGGCCTCGCCGTAGAAGTCGGCGAAGCTGCGCGCCTCGATCGACCCGCCGAGCTGGCTCAGGCCGTCAGCGGCGCTGTCGAATAACGCCTTGATGTTCGGACGATCCTCGAAGTCCTTGCTCGAATCGCGCAGGGTCTTGGCGAGATCGTGGACCGACTGCGCCGCGTCGTTCTTGCGGCCCTCGACGAAGGTCTGCGCCTGAACCCGGGCTGCATCCATCAGGCCGCGCCCGCGCTCGGCCGCGACGTCGGCCAACCCCTCGACGTCGCCCTTCAGGCCGCGCCACTCGGCCTGCTCGCTGGCTGCGGCCTTGGCCGGATCGGGGTGGGGGATCTCGGACGCGGCCATGAGGGGACTCCTTCGAACACGAGGTCTTAGCGGGGCGATGTTCGCCTGAGTAACATCGTCCACGTCCGGGGGTTCCGGGGACGACGGCACATCCGCGGCTCAGCCTCCGTTCAGGGGCGATCGGCCAAGGTTCGCTCCTGCCTCCGCCGCCCCGCGCGGCGGGGACGGATGCGGGGACAGGCCCCGGATTTCGTCGTGACGGCCGCAAACGATCGCTTGACCCGCGGCAGTCATTCGCGCTTGGCTAACGCTACGGATCGCGCCGACCTCTCGCGCGTTCACGATGGCAAGAAACGTTGACGTTGCGCGTTCCACGCCGGCGCGCTTGAGGATCCGGAGCCCACCTGAGTGGCACGCCTTGTGATCGTATCGAACCGCGTTGCGGTTCCGGAAGAAGGCGGCAAGGCGGTCGCCGCCGGCGGCCTCGCCGTCGCCGTGAAGGAGGCCTTCACCGCCTACGAAGGTCTCTGGTTCGGGTGGAGCGGCAACATCAGCGAGGAGCCGTCCGAGGAACCGACGCTGATCGATCGGGACCGCGTCCAGTACGCGGTGGTCGACCTCTCGCCACAGGATCACAAGGAATACTACGCCGGCTTCGCCAACCGGGCGCTGTGGCCGATCATGCATTACCGGCTCGGTCTCGGGGCGTTCTCGCGCTCGGACTATGCCGGCTATTGCCGCGTCAACCGCATCTTTGCGCGGGCGCTCGCCAAGCTCGTCGAGCCCGACGACATCATCTGGGTCCACGACTACCACCTGCTGCCGATGGCCGCCGAGCTTCGCGGCCTCGGCCTCGCCAACCCGATCGGCTACTTCCACCACATCCCGTGGCCGGCCGCCGACGTGTTCAACACGCTGCCGGCGAGCAACGACCTGCTCCGCGCCATCGCCGACTACGACCTGATCGGCCTGCAGACCGACCCGGACGTGCAGAACCTGTCCCGCAACCTGATCGACACCCTGCGGGCGATCCCGCTCGGCGGCGGCTCGCTGATGGTCGACGGGCGCCGGACCCGGATCCGCAGCTTCCCGATCGGCATCGACGTCGCCGGCTTCAAGGACGCGGCGGAAAAGGCGGGCTCGAACAAGGTGGTGCGCGAGACGATGGCGGGCCTGCGCACCCGCAAGCTGCTGATCGGCGTCGACCGGCTCGACTATTCCAAGGGCGTGCCCGAGCGGATGGAGGCGGTGGAGCGCTTCTTCGCCTCGAACCCCGACCAGCGCGGCAACGTCACCTACATCCAGATCACGCCGAAGTCCCGCAGCGAGGTGCCGGAATACGAGCAGCTCTCGCGTACCGTCAACGAGACGGTCGGCGAGATCAACGGCGCGCTCGGCGACCCGGCGTGGACGCCGATCCAGTACGTGACCAAGGCCTATCCGCGCCCGGTTCTGGCCGGGCTGTATCGCGCCGCCCGCGTCGGCCTCGTGACGCCGATGCGCGACGGCATGAATCTCGTGGCGAAGGAATACGTCGTCGCCCAGAGCGAGGACGATCCCGGCGTGCTCGTGCTCTCGAAATTCGCCGGTGCGGCACGGCAGTTGCCCGAAGCGCTGATGGTGAACCCTTACGACCGCTTCGAGGTCGCGGAGGCGATCCGGACGGCCCTGTACATGCCGCGCAGCGAGCGCCTGGAGCGCTGGAAGCCGATGGTCGAGCGCATGACCCGCGAGGATGTCGATTGGTGGGCGCGCAATTTCCTCTCCGAGCTCGAGAACTTCCGCACCGTCGAGCGCGAGCCGCCGACGACGGCCGCCGCGGCGGAGTGATCTCGGGGCGGACGTCGTCGTTCTCCACGGCCCATGCGGCCCGGCGGCTTGATCCGGGATCGCGGATGCGTCCACACCGGCTCCGGGCCGGGGGGACCATCCAGTGTCGCAGTCACGCATGATCGCCGTCGACGACGGTGTGCCCGCGCCTCTGGGCGCCCATTTCGACGGGCGCGGCGTCAACTTCGCGCTCTTCTCCGAGCACGCGACTGCGGTCGACCTTTGCCTGTTCGAGCCGGGCGAGCGCCACGAGAGCCGCACGATCCGCCTGCCCTGCCGCAGCGACGACATCTGGCACGGCTACCTCCGCGGCGTCCTGCCGGGCCAGCTCTACGGCTACCGGGTGCACGGGCCCTGGGAGCCGGCGCGCGGCCACCGCTTCAATCCGTCGAAGCTCGTCCTCGACCCTTATGCCCGCGAGATCCGTGGACGGATCCGCTGGCACGACGCCCTGTACGGCCACCGCCGCGGGTTGCAACGCGAGGATCAGATCGACCGGCGCGACAGCGCGGTCTACATGCCGAAATCGGTCGTCACCGCGCCGGAGGTTCCGAACCTCGCGCTGCAGCCGATCCGCCGCCCGCTCTCCGAGACGGTGATCTACGAAGCGCACGTCAAGGCGCTGACGATGACCCATCCGGCCGTGCCGGAGGCCGAGCGCGGCACCTACGCGGCGCTGGCCCATCCGGCGATCGTCGAGCACCTGTGGAAGCTCGGCGTCACCGCGCTCGAGCTGCTGCCGATCCAGGCCTTCGCCGACGACCGCTTCCTGGTCGACAAGGGGCTGGTGAACTTCTGGGGCTACTCGCCGCTCGGCTACTTCGCGCCCGATCCGCGCTATCTCGGCGACGGCGGCCTCGGCGGCCTGAAGGCGGCGATCCGCGAGCTGAACGCCGCCGGCATCGAGACGATCCTCGACGTGGTCTACAACCACACCGCCGAAGCCGGCCATACCGGGCCGACCTTGTCGTTCCGTGGCATCGACAACGCCAGCTACTACAAGCTCGACCCCGACAATCCCCGCCGCGACGTCGATTGCACCGGCTGCGGCAACACCCTGGACGTCGCCCACCCGCGGGTGATGCAGATGGTGATGGATTCGTTGCGCCACTGGGCGACCGCCTACGGCATCGCCGGCTTCCGCTTCGACCTCGCCACCAGCCTTGGCCGGGCGCCCTCCGCATTCTCGGCCGAGGCCGCATTCTTCCAGGCGGTGGCGCAGGATCCGGTGCTGGCGCGGGTGAAGATGATCGCCGAACCCTGGGACCTCGGCGAGAACGGCTATCGCCTCGGCGGATATCCGCGCGGCTGGAGCGAGTGGAACGACCAGTTCCGCGACGCCGCCCGCGGCTTCTGGCGCGGCGATGCCGGCCAGCTGGCCAAGCTGACCCAGGGGCTGACCGGCTCGCGCGAGGTGTTCGCGCCGTCGGGCCGCTCGCCGCTCGCCAGCATCAACTTCGCCGCGACCCATGACGGCTACACGCTCGCCGACGTGGTCGCCTACGAGGAGAAGCACAACGCCGAGAACGGCGAGGACAACCGCGACGGCCACGGCCACAACGTCTCGCGCAACTACGGCGTCGAGGGGCCGACCGACGACCCGGCGATCCTCGCCATCCGCGCCCGCCAGAAGCGCAACCTGCTCGCCACCGTGATGCTGGCGCAGGGCGTGCCGATGCTGCTGATGGGCGACGAGCGCTCGCGCACGCAGCGCGGCAACAACAACGCCTATTGCCAGGACAACCCGACGAGCTGGATGGACTGGTCGACCGATCCCGACCCAGATCTCGGCGCCTTCCTCTCGAACCTCACGCGCCTGCGTCGGGAAAGGCCGGCCCTTCGCCGTCGGCAGTTCTTCGACGGCACGCCGATCGCCCCTGGGAGCACCCTGCGGGACGTGCATTGGCTTTCGCCCTGCGGCGCGGAGATGAATTCCGACGCCTGGGCCGACGAGAGCCGTCGCGCCTTCGGGATGCAGATCGGCAACGACCTCGATCACGGCCGCATCCTGATCCTGATCAATGCCGATCCCGAGCCCTGCGATTTTCGCCTCGCCGCGGTGATCGGCGGCCCGTGGCAGCCGGTCCTCGACACCACCGCCGCCACCGGCGCGGTCGCACCGGACGCCGCCGCGCACGCGGCGGACGCGATCGTGCCGCTGCCCGGCCGCGCGATCCTGGTGCTGGCCGAGGCCGATGCCCGACCCGCGCGAGCGTCGGGCCGCTTCGTCAGCGCCTGAGCGGCCGCCGAAACCGAATCGCAACGCTTTGCAAACCATCCTGCCGCCCGGGCGAGACGCGGGTGGAAGCGGCATGGGCGGGCAGGACCGGGGCGGGCAGGACCGGGAGATCGCCGCCGACGCGGCGGCAGGCACGATCGACGTCTCGATCGTGATGCCGTGCCTCGACGAGGTGCGTGCCCTGCCGACCGCGATCGCCAGCGCGCGCGCCGCCCTCGAGACCCTCGCCGCCAAAGGCTTGGTCGGGGAGATCGTCATCGCCGACAACGGCAGCACCGACGGCAGCCAGGCTTTGGCCGAAAGCCTCGGCGCGCGGGTGGTGCCGGTCGCAGAGCGCGGCTACGGCGCGGCCCTCGCCGGCGGCTTCCAAGCGGCGCGCGGGCGCTACCTGGTGATGGGCGACGCCGACGGCTCATAGGACTTCCGTATATCGCAAGTCTTTCCGATCGGACCTAAAAGTCGGCATGCACTAGACAACAACCGTCTTGCTGGCATCGAGAGGCGTCTGCTCGAGAGCGAGCGATAGTTTGCGAGCAGCATCGCGATGAGGGAAACCAGCCGGACAACGCGTGCCTGATAGCGCGCAAAATGGCCTGAGATCGCTCCGCAGACAAAGGCGTTCAGGATCACGCCCAGGGTGATGATCAGCCCCGCCGTAAGGAGGCACTGGAGATCCTCGCCGCCGGCGCGTCTCTCCTCGGCCACAGCGCCGGACCGGAAGATCTGCACGAGGGTGTAACACGCAAAACAAACCGAGCCGAGGACCGTAACGATGTGGAGCACGGCGAGCAGCACGCCGTCCATTCTGGGACCGCAGGCATCGGCATCCCGCTCGCAAACGTCCATATGCGGTACGACGCGCTCGATGGCAGTGCGACCCCACCGGCCGATGTTGAGGAACGTGGCCGGGTTGCGCATCGGTTCCAGAACATAGAAGTCTCCCAGTTGAAGGATACCGTTGCCGATGGCATCGCGCAGCGCAGCCAGTGAAGAATATGCGACGACCGCCAAGACGAACGCAAGTTCCTCATCCTTCAGTCGTGTCCTGGTTTCGTAATCGGATATGTTGAAGACACCACGTGTCTAGTTTCTGGACCAGAGAATCTCATCCTCGCCGGCCATCGGACGTTCCTTGAACCGGCACAATGTTGGGCTTGCCCCGCCTGGGCAGGCAGCATCGAGATAATCACGTCCAGGCCCATCTGCGATCAGGCGTGCCATCAGGAAGGGCGGGCTGCGTTGGGCTATATCGGCATCGGAGCGATAGACCGCTCCGAACGCCCATTCCGATATGACCGCCATGGCAATGGCGGCAGCCGACCCGGCCGCACGACCTGCAATCGCACGCGTTAGAATGCCAAGAGCTGCGAGTATCGGTATCGAGGCAACCAACAAAATCGATGATATCACGATATTCGCAGCGTGAAAGGACACGCTGACGGTCAGCAGAAACCATACGAGGATGCGGCTCTGAAACTGAGTGCGATCAGCGTAGACCATCTGCATCGAAATACAGACGACGACAAAGACGGAAAATACATCCGAGATCATAAGTGAGTCAACGAATGGAAGGTTTGCAAGAAGACTCAGTAATACGTTTGATAATCAGAAGTGTCTCGGTTTCAACGGCGGGAACGATGTGCGCATCAACATGGTAATGAGCCAAGTGGCAACGAAAGCTTGGATCGCGGCGAGTAACCAGAGCGTTCCGATCTCGACCGTGGCCACGAGTGCGATGCCATAGTAGGGCGAGCGCCCTCCGGCGACGGTTGCAGGAATCCGTTTCCGCATCGCTTCCGAACGCGGCATCATCGAAGTCGGATCAGCTTCGCGGTCCTCGCTGGCACGCTGTGTTTCGATGCCGAGGCGCGATGCGAAGTACTCGCCTTGAGAATAATACCAAGCCGTATCCGGAAACACCGAAGGACGGCCGTTCGCTGCGCCCACTGCGAAGATGATCAAAGCTGCGAGCAAGGCATGTATGAACCAGGGCAGGCTTGTCTTCGGAAGGGGTATTGCTGGACGTGCCGGCTATAGGAATTTCTGACGCAACGCTTTCATTCTCATTTCTCGCCCTGCATCCCGGCCGAAACGATGCACATGCGAGTCTGCTATCCAGTCTGGTGCACTCGTGCCGCATCAGGATCGCAGGCGAGGCTTGCGATCCCGTGAAGCGGCGTCGGCCGGCGCGGTCGGCGGCGGGAGCATGTCAGTGATCGTGGCTGCAGCCGGGGCCGTGCACGTGGGGCGCGTGATCGTGCGCGTGGTGATCGTGCGCGTTGTGATCGTGGCCGTGATCGTCCGCGTGCGTGTGGTCGTGGCCATGGTCGTGATCGGCGTGCGCCGCGTGCGCGTGATGATCGTGGGAATGGTCGTGGCCGCAGGTGCTGTGGTCGTGCGCCATGCGCTCGGGCCGGAAGGCGCGGTCGACCGGGCTCGCGGTGCAGCCCTGGCCGCGGACGAGCTCGGCCGTGGCCGGCGAGGCCGGGACGTGGAGCACGTCGGCGCCGATCTCGGCCGGGACGTGATTGCCGCCGAGCTGCCAGGCGAGGCGGATCAGGCGGGCCGGATTCTCGGCGCGGATCTCCAGCAGCGCCTCCGGGGCGGCCTTAACCGCGACCAGGCGGCCGTCGTCGAGGCGCAGGGCGTCGCCGTCCTCCAGCCCGGCGGCCTTGGTCAGGGCGAGATCGATGTGCAGGCCGACGGCGCTGTGGAGGTGCCCCTGCTGCGCCTGGCGCCCGGCGTGATCGAGGCTGATCGTGTCGACGACCGCGTCGGGGCGGACAGCGGCCTTGCGGACTATCGTGGTGGCTCTCGGCATGGCACCCTCTCTCAGGCGGTGATCGGAACGTAGGAGGCTCGGGCCTCGCGGAACCCGCATCCGCAAGCTCTTACCCCGCACGATGCGCCGTGCCGAGGCCCATTCGCGCGCGGCCGGCCACGGGAACCGCGGCGCGGCGGGTCATCGCGGTCGTCGGCGCGAGGCCGGGCCGAGCCCGGCTTTCCGGCGCCCGTCGCCGATCTCGACGGAACCTTGGCCGTGGCAAGTGCATTTCATGGCCGATAAGGCTAAGCTCGGACCGCACCAGCACCACGGCGAAATGCCGGACCGGATGCACAAGGGAGTCACGGACTCATGAAGAAGCTCATCGCCGTCGCCCTCGCAGGCACCCTCGCCCTCTCGGTCGGCGCCTGCAACACGCCGCAGGACCGCGCCCTCGGCGGCGCCGGTCTCGGCGCCCTCGCCGGTGCCGCGATCGGCGGAGCCGCCACCGGCCGCGCCGGCGGCGCCCTCGCTGGTGCCGCGATCGGCGGCGCGAGCGGCGCCATCGTCGGCGCCTCCACCGCGCCGCGCTGCCCCTACGGCACCTACCGCGACGCCTACGGCGACGTGTACTGCCGCTGAGGCCTCGCCGCCGACCGAACGTCGAAGGGCCGGAGCCGAGCGCTCCGGCCCTTTCTTCGTTCCAGGCCTGGGCCGGAGCCGAGCGCTCCGGCCCTTCCGCGTTTCCGGTCGAGCCTGTATCCCCGGCGGCTTGTCGTCGCCGGATCCCGTCAGGGTCCCCGGCGGCACCGCATAGAGGCCTGCCGGTGACCGTTCCGCATCTCCGAAACATCCCCGCCGGGTCCCGATGAGCTCGGGGATCTGGGGCAAGATCGGCGGCGCCGGGATCGGCCTCGCCATCGGCGGCCCGCTCGGCGGGCTCGTCGGCGGCCTCGCGGGCCATTACCTCGTCGACCGCGAGGGTGCGCTGTTCGGGCCGATGCCGCGCGACGTGGTCTTCACCACCGGCCTCGTCGCGCTCGCCGCCAAGATGGCGAAGTCCGACGGGGTGGTGACCCCGTCCGAGGTCGAGGCCTTCGGCAAGGTCGTGCAGGTCGGCGAGGCGGAGCGCGCCCGCGTCACCCGGCTGTTCGACCTCGCGAAGCGGACGACCAACGGCTACGAGGCCTATGCGCGGCAGCTCGCCAACGCCTTCCACGACGAGCCGTCGCTGCTCGAGGACGTCCTCGACGGCCTGTTCCACATCGCCACCGCCGACGGCGCGATCCATCAGGCGGAGGAGGCCTATCTCCGCGCGGTGGCCGAGATCTTCGGGTTCGACGACGCCGCGTTCCGCCGCATCGCCGCCCGGCACGTGCGGCTGGCCGACGACCCCTACCTCGTCCTCGGGCTCGAGCACGGCGCCGACCCGGCTGCGGTGAAGGCGCGCCACCGCCAGCTCGTTGCCGAGAACCACCCCGACCGCGCCATCGCCCGCGGCCTGCCGCCCGAGGCGGTGGCGATCGCCACCAAGCGCCTCGCCGCGATCAACGCGGCCCACGACCGGATCCTCGCGGACGGCGCCGCCGCGGTGGAGGGCGGTTCGCCATGACACCGGACAGCCCGCTCGCCACCCGCATCCAGCCCTCGCCGAACCACGGCGAGCGCCTCGGCCCGCGGCCGGATATGCTGATCCTGCACTACACCGGCATGACGAGCGCGCCCGCCGCTATGCAGCGGCTCGCCGACCCGATCGCCGAGGTCTCGGCCCATTACGTCGTGCTGGAGGACGGCGCGATCTGGCAGATGGTGCCGGAGAGCCGCCGGGCCTGGCATGCGGGGCGGGCGTCCTGGCGCGGCGAGCGCGACGTGAACTCCCGCTCGCTCGGCATCGAGATCGTCCATCCCGGCCATGCCGGCGGCCTGCCGCCCTACCCGGAGGCGCAGATCGCCGCCGTGACAGCGCTCGCGCGCGACATCGTCTCGCGCTGGGCGATCCCGGCCGACCGGGTGCTGGCGCATTCCGACATCGCGCCCGGTCGCAAGGAGGATCCGGGCGAGAATTTCCCTTGGGGCCGGCTCGCCGCGGACGGCGTCGGCCATCACGTGCCGGAAGTGCCGCTGCGCGACGGGCGCTTCTTCGCCGAGGGCGATTCCGGGCAGCCGATCGAGGCGCTGCAGGCGATGTTCGCGCTCTACGGCTACGAGCAGCCGGTGACGGGCACATTCGATCGCCACATGCGGGACGTCGTCACCGCGTTCCAGCGCCATTTCCGTCAGGCGCGGGTCGACGGCATCGCCGACGCCTCCACCATCACCACCCTGCGCGACCTGATCGCGTCGCGGCCAAGCTGAGGCGGCCGTCAGGGCGCGATCGCCGGATCGCCTCCCTCCCATGTCGGCCGGACTCGCGTTGCTGGCCGCCCTCGCCACCCCGGCCTCGGCCCAGAACGCGGGCGGGAGGGCGTCGATGAATTCGGCTGCGCCCGCCGCGACCCGTCCGGACGTGCCGGATCTCGGCCGGCCGCGCCAGGTCGCACGGGTCGTGGCGGAGGGGCGCGTGCCATTCTTCGAGTCGGCGGATGCCGACCCCACCTGCTCGAGCCTCGCGCCCGCCTGCCGCGACAGGGCTTGCGGCGGCATGAACATCAGCTTCAGCAGCGTCTACCGCCGGGGCGGCTGACCCTCGGGCTCAGGCCCGACCGTGCAGCTCGGCTTCGCGCGCATCCGCAAGCGCCTCGCCCCGGGTGCGCCACAGGCTGTAGAGGATGCCGATCGTCAGCAGCACCACGGTCACCGCCAGCGACACCCACGGCGGCACGTGGACGAGGCCGAAGGTGTCGGCGACGACGATCTTCGTGCCGATGAAGATCAGGATGAAGGCGAGCGCCGTCTTGAGGTAGGCGAAGCGATCGACCATTGCTGCCAGCGCGAAGTAGAGCGCGCGAAGCCCGAGGATCGCGAAGATGTTGGAGGTGTAGACCACGAAGGTGTCGGTCGTGATCGCGAAGATCGCCGGCACGCTGTCGACCGCGAAGATCACGTCGGCGCCGTTCACAAGCACCAGGGCGAGCGCCAACGGAGTGAGCCACAGGGCGGTCTTGCCGGTCCTGGCATCGGTCTTCCGCACCAGGAAATGCTGGCCGTGAAGCTCGGGCGTGATCCGCAGCTTCGCCCTGAGCCACCGCACGGCGGCGTGATCCTGGAAGTCGCCGGCGTCCTCCTCCTTGGAGAACAGCATCTTCAGGCCGGCATAGATCAGGAAGGCGGCAAACAACGACAGCACCCAGGCGGCCTGATGCACCAGGGCGGCGCCGAGCCCGATCATCAGTCCGCGCAGCAGCACCGCGGCGAGGATGCCCCAGACCAGCACCCTGTGCTGGGCGGCGAGCGGGATGCCGAGCGCCGACAGGATGACCGCGATGACGAAGACGTTGTCCATCGACAGCGACTTCTCGACCACGAGCCCGGTGACGTATTCCTGGGCGGGCTGCGCGCCGAGGTACCACCAGATCCAGCCGCCGAAGGCGAGGCCGAGGCTGAAGTAGAAGGCGGTGAGGAGAAGGCTCTCCTTGACGCCGATCTCGTGCTCCTTGTCGCGATGGAGCAGGCCGAGATCGAAGGCGAGCAGGGCGGCGACAAGGGCGTGGAACCCGAGCCACATCCAGATCGGCTTGCCGAGCCACTCGACGTACAGGAAATCGACCATGAGCGGGACCGTGATGCTTCTTTTGCAAGGAAAGCATCGGCTCCGACATCACGGAAGCATCTTGAGAGAGCATCCCGCCAGAGGGGCCCGCAGCCGATGAGCGGCAGTTAAAGACCCGAACGCGGCGAATCAAGGGCGGGCTCGAGCGATGCCGGGCCATGCAGGCATGCCTTGACAGCGGGGACGATCGGACGCCTTCCGCTGCGATGGACATGCGAGACGACGACGTGGCGCAGGACGACGCCTCCCGGAACGAGGTCGCGGTCGTCGGCGGCGGCCCAGCCGGGCTGGCTGCGGCCGAGGTGCTGGCTGCGGCCGGGCACCGGGTCGCAATCTACGACCGGATGCCGTCGGTCGGCCGGAAATTCCTGCTCGCCGGCCGCGGGGGCTTGAACCTGACCCACAGCGAGCCCGTCCCGGACTTCCTGCGGCGCTACCACCCGTCCGGCAGCCTGGCCGGGGCGATCGCGGCGTTCCCGCCGGATGCTTTGCGGGCCTGGTGCGATGGCTTGGGGGAGCCAACCTTCGTCGGATCGAGCGGGCGGGTGTTCCCGAAGGCGTTCAAGGCCTCGCCCCTTCTGCGGGCCTGGCTGCGCCGCCTCGAGGGCGCGGGCGTCGGCATCCGCACCCGGCACCGGCTCGTGGCCGTCGAGGACGGCACGCTGGTGTTCGAGACGCCGGACGGGAAGAGCTGGACGAAGCCGAAGGCGGTGCTGCTGGCGCTCGGCGGCGCGAGCTGGCCCCGCCTTGGCTCTGACGGAGCCTGGGTGCCGATGCTGGCGAATCTCGGCGTCGCCGTCGCGCCCCTGCGCCCGGCCAATGCGGGCTTCGCGGTGGCGTGGTCGGACCATTTCCGCGAGCGCTTCGCCGGGCAGCCCCTGAAGCGGATCGGGTTGACCGCCGACGGCGTGATCGTGCGGGGGGAGGCGCTGATCACCGCCGACGGCATCGAGGGCGGTGCGATCTACGCGGTGTCGCGGGCCCTGCGCGCGATGATCGAGCGCCAGGACAGGAGCGGGAAGGACGCGGGAGGCAAGGGCGCCGCCCGCCTCGTGCTCGACCTGCGTCCCGACCTCAGCAGGAGCGCCCTCGCCGAAAGGCTGTCCGACCCGCGGCCCGGCGAATCGATGGCGACCCGCCTGCGCAAGGGGGCCGGTCTGTCGCCAGTGGCGGCAGGGGTGCTGCGCGAGGCTGCGGGCGTCGCGCTGCCGGCCGACCCGGATGCGCTCGCCGGGCTGATCAAGGCCGCACCGTTGCGCCTGCACGCGATGGCTCCGATCGAGCGTGCGATCTCAACCGCCGGCGGTGTCGGCTTCGACGGGCTCGACGCGGGCTTCATGGTTCGGAAGCGGCCGGGCCTGTTCGTGGCCGGCGAGATGCTCGACTGGGAGGCGCCCACCGGCGGCTACCTGCTCCAGGGCGCGATCAGCAGCGGTCGGGCGGCGGCGGCCGGGATGGCGGCGTGGCTTGCCGGACGAGAGGACGTGAGCGCCGCATGATCCCCTGGGAGAACCTCGACACCGCTTCGATCCCCGGCGACGGCGGCACCCTGCGGCTGCGGCGGCGGGGCACCGAGTACGCGATCATGCTCGGCCAGAACGAGCTGATGAACAGCCGGCTCAGCGGCTCGGAGGAGGCGCTGGCGACCCTGGCCTGCGGCAGGATCGCATCGCGCAGGGCGCCGCACGTGCTGATCGGCGGGCTCGGCATGGGCTTCACCCTGCGCGCCGCGCTCGGTGCGCTGCCTCCTGGAGCGGCGGTGACGGTGGCCGAGCTCGTGCCCGCTGTGGCCGCCTGGGCGCGCGGACCCCTCGCCGGCGTGTTCGACGGCATCCTCGACGATCCCCGCGTAACCTTGCGCGAGGTGGACGTGGCGCGCGCGATCGGCGAGCGTCCGGCCGCCTGGGACGCGATCCTGCTCGACGTCGACAACGGGCCGGACGGCCTGACGCGGGCCTCCAACGACCGGCTCTACGGTCCGGCCGGCCTCGGCGCCGCTTATGCCGCCCTGCGTCCGGGCGGGGTCCTCGCGGTCTGGTCCGCGGGGCCGGACCGCAGCTTCGGCCGCCGCCTGCACGATGCGGGCTTGAGCGTCGAGGAGGTCGCCACCCGCGCCAACGGCCGGAAGGGCGGCGCCCGCCACGTGATCTGGCTCGCCGTACGTTCCGGCCGCGGCTGA
The DNA here is from genome assembly GCF_022829665.1 of Methylobacterium sp. E-041. Taxonomy (NCBI): domain Bacteria; kingdom Pseudomonadati; phylum Pseudomonadota; class Alphaproteobacteria; order Hyphomicrobiales; family Methylobacteriaceae; genus Methylobacterium; species Methylobacterium sp. E-041. The sequence goes on from NZ_JAKSYQ010000180.1 coordinate 57,730, forward strand.
GGCCCGGATGGCTCCTTCTCCTCCGCGACCGACCGGACGGTTCGAAGCGCGGGTCCCATCTCCCATAAGGAGAAGGACAGGTTGAGGGGCGTGAGCTTTGCGGAGAAGTCACGCCCCTCACCCCGACCCTCCCCCTCTGGAAGGGGAGCGCGCCGTGCCTCGCGTGATCGATCCGGTGACGCGACCGTCACATCCGCGCGCAGAACCCGACCATCCCGGCGGCTTCCGATGGGCAGGAGGCGGTCGCCGTCCCGTCGGTGCCTTGCGAGAAGACCGGGGTGCCGGCCTTGAGGCAGTAGGCCGAGACGAAGACCTCGCCGCCCGCGCAGGCGATCTCGCAGCCGGTGGCCGGGCAGGTCTCGCTCCGTACCGCCCGGAAAGGCGTTGCGGGGGCCGCGGCAGGGAGCGCGGCGGCGGCAGGTCCCGCCGGGCCGGCCTCCCCCTTCTGTCCCGCATCTCCCTGGGGGCCGGCCGCGCCTCTGGGGCCCGCCTCCCCTTTCGGACCCGTCTCGCCCTTAGGACCCGTCTCGCCTCTGGGACCCGTCTCGCCCTTCGGGCCGGCCTCGCCCGCCGGTCCGGCCGGGCCGGGAAGCCCCGCCACGCCCTGCGGGCCGGGCTCGCCGCGCACCCCGGTCTCGCCCTTGGCGCCGGCCTGTCCCTCGGGGGCGCAGTTGGCGATCACGGCCTCGCGCTCGTCCTCGTTGCTCTTCAGCGACACGACGCAGCTGCCCGGTCGGTAGGGCAGACGGAACAGGAAGCGGCCGCGGGAATCGGCCATCACCGACACGTCCTCGTCCATCACGACGACGGCGCCGCCCTTGCGCACCGAACCCGAGATCCGCAGGTCGCCGGCCTCGATGCGGGCGTCGTAGACCATGATCGGCTGGGACGGCGCCTGAGGCCGACGCGCACGCTGGTGGGCCGGTGCGGACGCGGCGGGCGCATCGAGTCCCGGCGCCGCCGGCTGCTGGGCCTGCGCGCCGCCGGCGAGAACTAGGCATCCGGCGATCAGCGTGGCGAAGCGCGCGCGATGAAGGATCATGTCGGACATTCCCCGCCGCCGGATCGCGCGGCGGCGGGACATTGCCGCCCGGCTGCCACCGGGGTCAACCCTGGCCATGGCCGCCTTCAAATGGAGCCGATCCACACCCTTCCACACCCGTCCACAGGCCAAGCTGCTGCCCCGGCGGGACTATTTTCGGGCAGTGCGAAAGCGTTTGAAAGTGTTCTTGTTTTGTTCCTATCTGACGTCATGTCGGAGCTGGGATGGGATGGAGCGGTCGCGTGACGAGCCGGATGAGCAGGAACCGTCCACGGCGGAACGGCTCGCAGAATTGCGGGCCCGCCTCGACGCGGAGCGGCGCCCCGGCGCGGGCGGCGTGCTGCCGTTGGGCGTCGCCGACCTCGACGCCCGACTTCCCGGCGGAGGCCTCGGCCTCGGCCTCCTGCACGAGGTCGCCCCGGAGGGCGCGGGCGACGAAGCCTCGGCCCTCGGTTTCGTGCTGGCCCTGGTCGCCCGCCATCTCGCGCGGGCGGCGGGCGACGCCCTCCTCGTCGTCGCCCCCGGCCATCCCATCCCCTACGGCCACGGCCTCACCGGGCTCGGGCTCGATCCGGGGCGCCTGCTGCTGCTGGAGGCCGAGGCCGACGCTTCCGTGTTCGGAGCCCTCGAGGAGACGCTGCGCGCCGGGCACCTCGCGGCGGTGGCCGGGCTCGTCGCGGATGGGCTTCCGCTGAAGCCGGGCCGGCGCCTGCAGCTGGCCGCCGGATCCTTCGGCACCGCGCCGCCCCTTCTCCTCATCCTGCGGCCCGGCCGGGCCGACTTGCCGAACGGCGCGGCGACGCGCTGGCGGATCGCGGCCGGCGGCGCGGCGCGCGACCGGTTCGGCTGCACCCTGCGTCCCCGTTGGCGCGCACGGCTCGACCGCTGCCGCAACGGCAGGCCGGGCGACTGGCTCCTGGAGTGGGATCATGCCGCGCATCGTTTCGATCTGCCTGACGGACTGGCCCGTCGCGCGCCTGATGCGCGCGGGAGCCGCGCCGGATGACGGCGTCCCCCTGGTGATCGCCGCCGCCGGGGCCGGCGGCCTACGGCTCACCGCCGTGAACCCCGCCGCAGCCGCCCTCGGCCTGCGACGCGGCGAGCCGCTGGGCCGCGTGCGGGCGCGGATCTCGACCCCGCTCCACGTCCACCCAGCCGATCCGGCCGCCGACGCAGCGGCGTTCGCCAGGCTCTGCCTCTGGGCGCAGCGCTACACGCCGTGCGTCGTCCCCTTCGGCCCGGCCGAGGCCTGCGACGGCCTGTACCTCGACGTCACGGGGGCGGCCCACCTCCTGGGCGGCGAAGCCGATCTGGTCGCGGACCTCGCCGCGCGCCTCGCGCGATCCGGGATCCCGGCACGGATCGCACTTGCCGACACGCCCGGCGCGGCCTTCGCCCTCGCGCGATACGGGCGCGGCGAGACCATGTGCGTCCCATCGGAGAGGACCGAGCAGGCCCTGAGGCCCCTCCCCGTCGAGGCCCTGCGCTGCGAGCCAGCCGTCGCCGTCGCCCTGAAGCGGCTCGGCCTGCGCAGGATCGGCGCCGTCCTCGACGCGCCGCGCCCGCCGCTGGCCCGCCGCTTCGGCGCGGCACTCCTCGTTCGCCTCGACCAGGCGGCCGGGCGGCGGCCGGAGCCGCTCGTCCCGGTCATGGAGCCCGTGCGCTACGGCGCCGCCCGCGGCTTCCTCGATCCGATCGGCAGCCAGGAGATCATCGTCGCCACGGTGCGGCGGCTGATGGCCGAGATCGCGCCGCGCCTCGAGGCGGACGGGCTCGGCGCCCGCGGCTTTCGCCTGTCGCTGCACCGGGTCGACGACGTGGTGCGCGCCCTCGACCTCGGCCTGTCCGAGCCGAGCCGCAGCCCCGACCATGTCGCGCGCCTGCTGCAGCTTCGGCTCGAACGGCTCGGCTCTGGCCTGGATGCCGGCTTCGGCTTCGAGACAGTCCGCCTGGACGTGTCCGCCACCGGCCCGATGCCCGGCCGCCAGGCTACCCTCGCCACCGGCCCCGCCCCTCAGGACGACCGGACCGCCGGCCTCGCCGACGCCCTGCGCCAGCGCTTCGGCCGACCCGTGATCCGCCTGAGCCCCCGTGCGAGCCACGTGCCCGAGCGCGCCGACCGCATCGCCCCCTGGGACACCGAACCTTGGCGCACCGAACCTTGGCGCATCGAGCGCGTCGTCCTGCACTGGCCCGATCCCGATGCCGGCATCGGTCCCCGGCCGCTGGTGCTGTTCGACCGCGGCGAGGCGGCCGAGGACGTGATCGCCCTGGTGCCGGAGGGGCCGCCGCGCCGCTTCCGCTGGCGCTCCCGCCTCCATCGGATCGCGCATTCGGAAGGGCCGGAACGGATCGAGCCCGAATGGTGGCGCGAGTCCGGCGTCCCGCGCGACTACTACGTCGTCGAGTGCGAATCCGGCCGCCGACTCTGGCTCTACCGCGACGGCCCGAACCTGGCCGACCGGCCGGCCGCGTGGTTCGTGCACGGGCTGTTCGCGTGACGGCGGCGGCTTACGCGGAACTGGCCGTCTCGACCAACTTCTCGTTCCTGCGCGGCGCCTCGCATCCGCAGGAATACGTCGAGCAGGCGATCGCCTACGGGCTCCGCGCCATCGGCATCGCCGACCGCAACACTTTCGCCGGGGTGGTCCGCGCCTATGCGGCGGCGCGGGTGAAGCCGGAGCGACCGGGCGCAAAGGACATCTGGAACATCCCGTTCCTGCCGGGGGTGCGGCTCGTCACCGAGGACGGGTTCGAGGCGGTGACCTACCCGATGGATCGGGCGGGCTACGGCCGCCTGTGCCGGCTGCTGTCCTCGGGCAACCGGCGGGCGCGCAAGGGCGAATGCCGCTTCTCCTTCGCGGAGATGCTGGAGGCGGCAGAGGGCCAAGTCTTCATCGCGATGCCCCCCGGCCGGCGGCTGGTGCCGCCCGTGGCCTTCTCCGCCCGGGTCGAGGCGCTGGCAGCCGCCGCCCCCGGAAGGGTCTGGCTCGGTGCCAGCCACCGCCACCGCGGCGACGAGCGCCGGCGTCTCGGGCTCCTCGCCGAGCTCGGGCATCGCCTCGGCGCGCCGATGGTCGCGGTGTCCGACGCGCTCTACCACCATCCCGACCGGCGTCCGCTGCAGGACGTGATCGCCTGCATCCGCGAGGGCTGCACCCTCGCGGAGGCCGGCTACCGCCTGGAAGCCAACGCCGAGCGCCATCTCAAGCCGCCTTCGGAGATGGCGCGGCTGTTCGCCGACCATCCGGAGGCGCTCGCCCGCACGGTCGAGATCGCGGAGGCCTGCGGCTTCTCCCTCGGGATGCTGAGCTACGAGTACCCAGAGGAGCCGGTGCCGCCGAACCGGACGCCTCAGGACTACCTGGAGGAACGGGTCTGGGACTGCGCGCGCTGGCGCTTCCCCGACGGCGTCCCCGAGGACATCGAGAGGACCCTTCATGGGGAGCTCGCCCTCATCGCGAAGATGCACTACGCGCAGTACTTCCTCACCATCCGCGACATCGTGGAGTTCGCGCGCGGCCGGGGCATCCTGTGCCAGGGCCGCGGCTCGGCCGCCAACTCCGCCGTGTGCTTCTGCCTCGGCATCACCGCGGTCGACCCGACCCAGATCCGCCTGCTGTTCGCCCGCTTCATCTCCGAGAACCGCGACGAGCCGCCCGACATCGACGTCGACTTCGAGCACGAGCGCCGCGAGGAGGTGATCCAGTACCTCTACTGCAAGTACGGCCGCGAGCGCGCGGCGATCTGCTCGACGGTGATCCACTACCGCCCGCGCTCGGCCATCCGCGAGGTCGGCAAGGTGCTGGGGCTGACCGAGGACATCACCGCCTCGCTCGCCGAGACGGTGTGGGGGTCGTGGGGCAAGGACCTGCCGGACAAGCACGTGGCCCAGGCCGGCCTCGATCCCGGAAACCCGGCGATCCGGCAGGCGGTGGACCTCGCGGTCTCGCTGATCGGCTTCCCACGGCACTTGTCGCAGCACGTCGGCGGGTTCGTTCTGACCCGCGGGCGGCTCGACGAGACCGTGCCGGTCGGCAACGCCGCGATGCCCGACCGCACCTTCATCGAATGGGACAAGGACGACATCGACGTGGTCGGCCTGATGAAGGTCGACGTGCTGGCGCTCGGCATGCTCACCTGCATCCGCCGCGGGCTCGATTTCCTGGCCCGCGACTACGGCCTCGACTACCCGACCCTCGCCGACCTGCCGCCGGAGGATCCGGAGGTCTACGCGATGCTGTCGAAGGCCGATTCCGTCGGCGTGTTCCAGGTCGAAAGCCGGGCGCAGATGTCGATGCTGCCGCGGCTGAAGCCGAACGCATTCTACGACCTCGTGGTGCAGGTCGCGATCGTCCGCCCCGGCCCGATCCAGGGGGACATGGTGCACCCCTACCTGCGGCGGCGGTCGGGTGCCGAACCGGTGGAATACCCGGCCCCCCACCCCGATCACGGGCCGGCCAACGAGTTGGAGAAGGTCCTCGAAAAGACCTTCGGCGTGCCGCTGTTCCAGGAGCACGCCATGCAGATCGCGATCACCGCGGCCGGCTTCACCCCGGCCGAGGCCGACGGCCTGCGCCGGGCGATGGCGACCTTCCGGCACGTTGGCACGATCGGCGGCTTCGAGGAGAAATTCATCGGAGGGATGACCGGACGGGGCTACCCGAGGGACTTCGCCGAGCGCTGCTTCGCGCAGATCCGCGGGTTCTCCACCTACGGCTTCCCGGAGAGCCATGCGGCGAGCTTCGCGCTGCTGGTCTACGCCTCGGCCTGGCTGAAATGCCGGCACCCGGACGTGTTCCTGGCCGCGATCCTCAATTCGCAGCCGATGGGCTTCTACCAGCCGGCGCAGCTGGTGCGCGACGCCCGCGCCCACGGCGTCGAGGTGCGCGGGCCCGACGTCAATGCCAGCGACTGGGACTGCACCCTGGAGCCGGCCGCGGAGGTTCCCCCGCCCGGGGTGCCGAAGCGGCTCGCGGTGCGGATCGGCCTGCGGCAGATCACCGGGCTGCCGCAGGCTGCGATGCGCCGGCTCGTGGCGTTGCGGGCCAACGGCTACGCCAGCATCGAGGGCCTGCAGGCGGCCTTGGCGCTGTCCCGCAACGCCCTGGAGCGGCTGGCCGAGGCCGACGCGTTCCGGTCCCTCGACCTCGACCGGCGGGCGGCCCTGTGGATGGTGCGGACGCTGGAGGGCGGTCGCATCGCCAAGCCCGTGCCGCACGAAGCCCTCGGCCGGCGCGCGCACCTGCTGGAGGCGCCGTTGCCGCTCTTCGCCTTCCATGCCGACGACGGGCTCTTCCGCGACGAGCCGACCGTGGCGCTGCCGCCGATGCCGGCTTCCGAGCAGGTGGCCGAGGATTATTCCGCCACCGGGCTCTCGCTGAAGGGCCACCCGGTCGCGTTCTTCCGCGCCCGGCTCGCCCGGATCGGCGCCGTCCCGGCCCGCGAGCATCACGATCCCGGCTTTCCCCAGAACGGTCGCGTCACCGTGGCCGGGCTGGTGCTGACGCGGCAGCGGCCCGGCACCGCCAAGGGCGTGGTGTTCCTGACCCTCGAGGACGAGACCGGCATCGCCAACGTCATCGTCTGGAAGAAGGTGTTCGAGGCCAACCGCCGCGCCGCGATGAACGCCCGCTTCCTCGCGGTGCAGGGCCGGGTGCAGCGGGCCGAGGGCGTGGTCCACCTCGTCGCCGAGCGGTTCCGCGACCTGACGGAGCAGTTGCTCGAGCTTCGCGCCGGCGGCGTGCGCCTGCCACCCGAGACCAACGATTTCGGGGCTCCCACCGACCGGCGGACCTATCGCAGCCGGGATTTCCATTGAGGGCGCCGCGCGCCGAGCCTCGACAGCCGACCGGCTGCGCGTATGGTGCGGCCATGCTTCGCTTCGCCCTCGCCTGCCTCCTGCTGATCCCCGCCGCTGCCCGCGCCGACGAATGCGACGGCCTCGCCCAGAGGATCGCCGCCGCCACAGGCGGCAAGGTCGGGCGCCGCGCCGGCCCCAGCATCGACATCGGGGTGCCCGGCGCGATCAAGCTCGACCTAACCTGCCGGGCCGAGCCGATCGTCCAGGCGAGCTCCGGCGAGACGACGCCGTCGGCCGCCTTCTTCCGCGACCTGTCGATCGCCTCCGAGCTGCTCGTCGGCGAGTCGGCCGGCGCGGTCCAGGGCATCATCGCCACGGCGCATGCCACCGCGCTCTCGGAGCGGCGCAAGTCGTTCGTCCAGCAGAACGGCTGGTCGGCGAGCTGCTACACCGACAGCACCGGCTCGATCCGCACCCTCTGCTCGGTCGGCCGCATCCCGCCGGGCTGACATGCTCTTGACCGGTCGCGCGGTCGGGCCGATCTCTCTCGCAGACGTTCTCGGCACGGAGCCCATCATGCCCGCCTTGCTGACGGATGCTTCCCGCCTCGACGCGCATCGAAGCTTCTGGGACTTCGTCGCGCCCCATCGACGAGGAGAAATGGGAACTCATCGAAGGGCGTTTCGTCATGCAGGCGCAGCCGAGCATCGATCATCAGATCATCGCCGGAAACCTCGACCGGCGGCTGAGTGAGGGCCTCGAACGGATCGGCTCCGACCGTGTGGTCCTGTAGAACCCGGCGATCGACCTTCGGCCGGTGATCGAGGGGAACGCCTACGTTCCCGACGCCGCCGTGATCGATCGATCCGACTTCGAGCCCGGCCGAAGCGTTTCCGGGACCTGCTACCTCGCGCCGAGATCATCTCCACCAGCGACCGCCGGAAGCCCTCGGGCTCGAACCGCGGGAAGATCGCGATCAAGCTGGCAGGCTACCAGGCCCTGCCGATGTGCGAGGTCGTCCTGCTGATCGAACAGCCGGTCGTCGCGGTGACGCTCGCCATCCGCGACCCGGGCGGCTGGATCACGCGACGCCTGACCGATCCCGGCGAGCGCCTGATCCTGTCCGCCGCCGGCCTGGATTGCCGGGTCGTCGACCTCTACGCGCGCACCTCCCTGGCACGCGCGCGGAGGACGGCCTGAGCGTTCGCCTCAGTACTCGACCACGTCCTCGAGGGCGTAGTGCTTCACCGTCTTGCGATTGGCGATGAGCTCCTCGATCGTCGGCTCGCCCAGCATGGCCCGGCCGATGGCGAGCTTCGTCGCCTCGTAGTTGGTGCGGTAGAGGTCCTTGCGGTCCACGTTCGGATCGGCGCCGCAGCGCTCGTCGAGCCAGATCATGATGATCATGCACAGCTCGTCCAAGCCGTCCTTGGGCAGGATGCCCTCGATCACGCAATCGACGATCGCGTCGCCGGTCGCGGCCTGAACCACGCCGCCGAGAAGCTCGGCGTATTCCGCGGTGTGGATCGTGACCTTCGTGGTCATCATCGTCGCCGGGCGCACGAGCTGGTTGAGGTCGCGCACCACGAACATCCGGGTGTGGCCCTGCACCTGGCCCATCATGCCGGCGAAGGCCTGGCCGACCGGGCCCCGCGTCGAGCCGATCAGCACCTCGGGCATCGCGTCGGTGTATTGCCCCTCGGCGGCGAGCACCGTCGCCTCGCCCGTGCGGAACCAGATCTCGGACATGTCTCTCGGCCTTGGAAGCGGCGCCCCGGCGAGGCGCGGTCGGCCGCGCAGACATCATCCCCGGAGAGCTTCGTCAACCGCCGGACCGGGCGGCCGCCTCGATAAAGCCCGGCGCCGGCTCTGGCCTCCGCGGGCGCGATCGGTCATGCAGGACGGCGACCGAACGGGAATGCACGACGATGAGCGATCCGGAGCAGGAACCGGGCCCCGCGGGCGAACGCGGCTGGAGCCTGTCCGCGGCGGCGGCGGGCGACGGCGTGCGCCTCGAGCTCGGGCTGCCCGACCTCGACGGAAAGCCGGTCACCGCCATCCTTAGCCTGAGCCGGGCGGAGGCGCGCGCCTTCGCCCGCACGTTGCTCGCCGCCTCGGGCGACGCCGCCGAGCGCAGCTTCCCGCAGCCCGCCAAGCGATAGCGGCTCAGCGCAGCCCGATGCCGGGATTGGTGCGCCCGGGCAGGCGCGGAACCTTCGCGGTGCGCGGCTCGATCGGGGCGCCGCAGGCGTAGACGAACTCGGTCTGCAGGTCGGTGAACACCGTCTCGCCGGTGATCCTGCAATCCTCGCGCACCGTCTCGTCGAGGTAGGTCCGCGCCGCCAGGCGGAAGCGCGCCGCCCGCGTCTCGCCGGGGTCGCGGTCGGCATAGCGGTCGCCGATGCCGCAGCCGGTGAACTCGCGCACCGCGTTCGAGACGATCAGCATCCGCCGTTGCTGGCGCTGGTCGTAGACCTCGTACGGGTCGTTGCAGGAAATCGTCACGACCTGGGGCGTCAGGCTGACATAGGTCTTGGAGATGTGGGAAAACCCGGTGCATCCGGTGACCGCGAGGCCCGTCGCGACGGCGATGACAAACGCCAGCCGCTTCATACCCGTCTCCACGCAACCGACCCGCGGACGACCCGCACGGGCATTGAAGCCGCGAGGGCCGCCCGGTCAAGCTCCGCCGGGACACAGGCGCCGGCTTATGCGCCGCCGCCTTCCCAATCCACGACCCGCAGGCCGGGGACGCGCGAGAATTCGCGGACGTTGCGGGTGACGAGCGTCACGTCGCGCGCGAGCGCCTGCCCGGCGATCAGGACGTCGTAGGGGCCGATCGGCGTTCCGGCCGCGGCGAGGCCCGCACGGATCTCGCCGGCCTGGCGGGCGTCGGCGACGGTGAAATCGATCACGGGGAAGCGCAGGGCATCGATCCCGGCGAGCGTTTCGTCTTGGCGATCACCATGATAGGCGCCGAAGAACAACTCGTGCGAAACAATCGCCGAAACGCCGAAATCGCGCCGCCGATGTGCTCGCAACCGCTCCCAAACCCGTTGTCGTTGCTTCAGCAAAGCCACTACGACATTGGTATCAAGCAGATAGAGCATCAGAGTTCGTCGAGCGCCGGGCGGTCTTGCTGCGGCACATCTTCATCCGTGGCTTTCAGGATGGCATCGAGGACGTCAGGGTCGAGCTTGACGGCGATGGCTTCGAGCCAAGCCCACTCATCCACGATCGGTTCGAGGATGACCGCCTCGCCGTCGCGTCGGATCCGCACCGTGTCGCCCTCGAACTGGAAACCGGGCGGCAATTGTACCGCCTCCTCCCCGTCCGATCGGATGATCTTCGCGATGTTCGACATGCCGACCTCCCGATGTCCGTCACGAGGATAGATCGGGAGGCCGGAGCCGCAAAGTCGAGGCGGCCTACTCCGCCGCCACCGCCAGGTAGCGCGCCGGATCGTAGTTGAGGATCGGTCCGAGCCAGCGCTCCACGGCGTGCAGGTCCATGCCCTTGCGCATCGCGTAGTCCTCGACCTGGTCGCGCTCCACCTTGGCGACGCCGAAGTAGTGCGCCTTCGGGTGGGCGAGGTAGAGGCCGGAGACCGACGAGCCCGGCCACATCGCGTAGGATTCGGTGAGCTTCACGCCGATGCGGCGCTCGGCCTGGAGCAGGTCGAACAGCGTGACCTTCTCGGTGTGATCGGGCTGCGACGGGTAGCCCGGGGCCGGGCGGATGCCGTCGTATTCCTCGCGCACCAGTTCTTCCGGCGTGTAGGTCTCGTCCGCCGCGTAGCCCCAGAACTCGCGCCGCACGCGCTCGTGCATGCGCTCGGCAAACGCCTCGGCGATGCGGTCGGCGAGCGCCTTGACCAGGATCGAGCGGTAGTCGTCGTTGGCGCGCTCGAACTTCTCCGCGATCCGCACCTCTTCCAGGCCCGCCGTGACGACGAAGCCGCCGACGTAGTCGGCGATCCCGGTCTCGGCAGGCGCCACGAAGTCCGACAGGCAGGTGTTCGGCCGCCCGTCGCGCTTCGACAGCTGCTGGCGCAGGCCGTGGAAGGTCGCCAACGTCTCCGAGCGGCTCTCGCCGGTGTAGAGGCGGATGTCGTCGCCGACCGCGTTGGCCGGCCAGAAGCCGAGGATCGCCTTCGGGTTGAACCAGCGCTCGGCGACGATCTGCTTGAGCATCGCCTGCGCGTCCTCGAACAGGGCCTTGGCCGCCGGGCCCTGGTTCGGGTCCTCGAAGATCGCGGGGTAGCGGCCCTTGAACTCGTAGGTCTGCAGGAACGGCGTCCAGTCGATGTAGGGCACGAGGTCGGCCACCTCGTACGAGCCGTAGACGCGCGTCCCGGTGAAGCTCGGCTTCTTCGGCGCGTAATCGGTCCAGTCGATCTTGAACGCGTTGGCGCGGGCCTTGGCCAGCGGCAGGCGCTGCTTGTCGAGCTCCGAGCGAGCGTGGGCGTCGGCGACCTTGGCGTATTCCGCCTGCACCTTCTCGATCACCCCGCCGCGGGTCTCCTTCGAGATCAGGCTCGAGACCACGCCGACCGCGCGGCTGGCATCGGTGACGTAGATCGCCTGCCCGCGCTGGTAGGACGGGTGGATCTTCACCGCGGTGTGGACGCGGCTGGTGGTGGCGCCGCCGATCAGCAGCGGCACGTCGAAGCCCTCGCGCTCCATCTCGGCGGCGACGTGCACCATCTCGTCCAGCGACGGCGTGATCAGCCCGGAGAGGCCGACGATGTCGACGTTCTCGCGCTTGGCGACCTCGAGGATCTTGGTCGCCGGCACCATCACGCCGAGGTCGATGATCTCGTAGTTGTTGCAGGCCAGGACCACGCCGACGATGTTCTTGCCGATGTCGTGGACGTCGCCCTTCACGGTGGCCATCAGCACCTTGCCGGCGGCGCGGCGCTGCCCGTCGCCGCCGTTGGCGAGCTTTTCCGCCTCCATGTACGGCTCGAGGTAGGCCACCGCCTGCTTCATCACGCGGGCGGACTTCACCACCTGCGGCAGGAACATCTTGCCCGAGCCGAACAGGTCGCCGACTACGTTCATGCCGGCCATGAGCGGGCCCTCGATGACGTGGAGCGGCCGCGCCACGCCCTGGCGGGCCTCCTCGGTGTCGGCGAGGATGTACTCGGTGATGCCGTTGACCAGCGCGTGCTCGATGCGCTTCTCGACGGTGCCCTCGCGCCAGGTCAGGTCGGCGGTCTTGGCCTGGGCCGAGGCGCCGCTCTTGAAGCGCTCGGCCGCCTCCAGAAGGCGATCGGTGGCGTCGTCGCGCCGGTTCAGGACCACGTCCTCGCACAGCTCGCGCAGCTCCGCCGGCAGCTGGTCGTAGACCGCGAGCTGGCCCGCGTTGACGATGCCCATGTCCATGCCGACCTTGATCGCGTGGTACAGGAACACCGCGTGCATCGCCTCGCGCACCGGCTCGTTGCCGCGGAAGGCGAAGCTCAGGTTCGAGATGCCGCCCGAAATGTGGGCGTGGGGCAGCGTCTCGCGGATGATGCGGGTCGCCTCGATGAAGGCGACGCCGTAGCCGTTGTGCTCCTCGATGCCGGTCGCGACCGCGAACACGTTCGGATCGAAGATGATGTCCTCGGGCGGGAAGCCGACCTCCTCGGTCAGCACCTTGTAGGCCCGGGTGCAGATCTCGACCTTGCGCTCGAGCGTGTCGGCCTGGCCGTCCTCGTCGAAGGCCATCACCACCACGGCCGCGCCGTAGGAGCGGCACACCTTCGCGTCGTGAACGAACTTCTCGATGCCCTCCTTCATCGAGATCGAGTTCACGATCGCCTTGCCCTGGATGCACTTCAGGCCGGCTTCGATGACGTGGAACTTCGAGGAATCGACCATCACCGGCACGCGGGCGATGTCGGGCTCGGCGGCGACCAGGTTGAGGAACTCGACCATCGCCTTCTCGGAATCGAGCAGGCCCTCGTCCATGTTGACGTCGATGATGCTGGCCCCGGCCGCGACCTGGTCGCGGGCGACGTCGAGGGCGGCGGCGTAGTCGCCGGCGGTGACGAGCTTCCTGAACTTGGCCGAGCCGGTGACGTTGGTGCGCTCGCCGACGTTCACGAAGGGGATCTCCTTCGTCAGCGTGAACGGCTCCAGGCCGGACAGGCGCATCAGCGGCGCGATCTCAGGAATTACCCGCGGCGTCTTGCCGGCGACGGCCTCGGAGATGGCGCGGATGTGGTCCGGCGTGGTGCCGCAGCAGCCGCCGACCATGTTGACGATGCCGCCCTCGGCGAACTCGGCGACGAGCTTGGCCATCGCCTCCGGGCTCTCGTCGTAGAGGCCGAACTCGTTGGGCAGGCCGGCATTCGGGTAGGCGCAGACCAGCGTGTCGCAGACGCGGGACAGCTCCGAAATGTGGCCGCGCATCTCGCGGGCGCCCAGCGCGCAGTTGAGGCCGAAGGTCAGCGGCCGGCAATGGCGCAGCGCGTTCCAGAACGCCTCGGGGGTCTGGCCCGACAGGGTGCGCCCGGACAGGTCGGTGATCGTGCCGGAGATCTGGATCGGCAGGGTGACGCCGCGCTCGTCGAACACCTGCCAGGTGGCGGCGATCGCCGCCTTGGCGTTCAGCGTGTCGAAGATCGTCTCGATCAGGATCAGCTCGGCGCCGCCGTCCATCAGGCCGCGGACCTGCTCGGCATAGGCCTGCTTGACCTGATCGAAGGTCACGGCGCGGTAGCCGGGGTTGTTCACGTCCGGCGAGATCGAGAGCGTGCGGTTGGTCGGGCCGACGGCGCCGGCGACGAACCGGCGGCGGCCGTCCTGCTCCTCAGCGAGCTTGGCGGCCTCGCGGGCGAGGCGCGCGCCCTGCGCGTTCAGCTCGTGGATCACCGATTCCATGCCGTAATCGGCTTGCGCGATCGTGGTGCCGGAGAAGGTGTTGGTCTCGCAGACGTCGGCGCCGGCGAGGAAGTAGTCGAGGTGGATCTGCCGGATCGCATCGGGCTGCGTCAGGATCAGCAGGTCGTTGTTGCCCTTCTGGTCGTGGGCGTGGTCCTTGAAGCGCTCGCCGCGGAAGTCGGCCTCGCCGTAGCCGAGGCGCTGGATCACGGTGCCCATCGCCCCGTCGAGGACGAGGATCTTCTCCCGCGCGCGCTGGCGCAGGGCGGCTTCGATCTCGGTGCCGTCGACGGGACGAAGGTCGGTCATGGATGTCTCACTCGTCATTCCGGGGCCGCGCAGCGGAGCCCGGAATCCAGAACCGCGACGGGTCCGGAAGGCCGGTTTCGGCTGCCGTCAAAGACTTGTCGGCAAGGTTCGCGCGTCTGGATCCCGGGCGCGCCCGCGGCGCCCCGGGATGACGGGAGGTCGATCGATCAGGCCGCCTTCGCCGTCGCCACCTTCGGTGCCTGGGCGCGCAGGCCAAGCAGGTGGCAGATCGCGTAGACGAGGTCGGAGCGGTTCATCGAGTAGAAGTGGAAGTCGTTGACGCCCTCGTCGACGAGGTCGAGCACCTGCTCGGCCGCCACCGCCGCCGCCACCAGCCGCCGGGTCTCGACGTCGCCATCGAGCCCGTCGAAGCGCGCCGCCAGCCAATACGGCACCGAAGCGCCGGTGCGGCGGGCGAAGTTGGCGGCCTGCTTGAAGTTCTGCACCGGCAGGATGCCGGGGATGATCGGGATGTCGATGCCGGCGGCGCGCACCTTGTCGACGTAGCGCAGGTAGACGTCGTTCTCGAAGAAGAACTGCGTGATCGCCTGGTCTGCGCCGGCGTCGACCTTGGCCTTCAGCGCGTCGATGTCGGCGTCTAGCGAGGCGGCCTCGGGGTGCTTCTCGGGATAGGCCGAGACCGAGACCTTGAAGTCGCCGATGCGCTTGATGCCGGCGACGAGGTCCGAGGTCTGCGCGTAGCCACCGGGATGCGGGCGATAGGCGTGGCCTACGCCCTCGGCGGGATCGCCGCGCAGCGCCACGATGTGGCGCACGCCGGCATCCCAGTAGGACTGCACCACCGCGTCGATCTCGTCGCGGGTCGCGTCCACGCAGGTCAGGTGGGCAGCCGGCTTGAGGCCGCTCTCGGTCACCATGCGGGCCACGGTGTTGTGAGTGCGCTCGCGGGTCGAGCCGCCGGCCCCGTAGGTCACCGAGACGAATTTCGGCCCGAGCGGCGCCAGCCGCTCGATCGAGGACCACAGGATCTTCTCCATCTCCTCGGTCTTCGGCGGGAAGAACTCGATCGAGACGCGGATCGGGTGGTAGCCGTCGCGGCTGGCGCGGTGGCGGTTGGCGTTCGGCATGGGCTTCGTCCTCAATGTCGTTCGGTTCAGACGATCGTGGAAGGGCGTCGGCCGCCTCAGGCGACGGCGCGTTCGGGCTGGATGGCTTCGGGGGCGACACGGCCGTCCGCCGCGAGCCAGAGGGTGACGGTGAGCTGGGCCTGCTCGGTCGGCGCGAGGTCGCGGGTCACCACGGTGTCGAGCCCGGCCTCGGACAGCCAGCCCGAGACCTGATCGGCGGCGAAGCCGAGACGGCGGTGGGCCTGCGACTCGCGCAGGAACTCGAGGTCGTGCGGGGCGAAGTCGACCACCAGCAGGCGGCCGCCCGGCGCCACGAGGCGGGCGGCCTCGCGCAGCGCCCGCGCCGGCTCGTCGAGGTAATGCAGCACCTGATGCACCACCACGAGGTCGAAGCTGCCGCGGGCGAAGGGCGGGGCGTGGATGTCGCCCTGGCGCAGGTCGACCCGCGCCAACCCCATCCGTTCCAGGTTGGCGCGCGCGACCGAGAGCATGGCGTGGCTCGAATCGAGCCCGGTCGCCCGGCCGGCGAGCGGCGCCAGCAGCCCGAGCATCCGCCCGGTGCCGGTCCCGAGATCGATCAGGCTGCGGACCGGACGATTGCCCAAAGCCGCGAGCACCGCCGCCTCGACGGTGGCCTCGGGCACGTGGAGCGAGCGCAGCTCGTCCCATTTCGGTGCCAGCCGCGCGAAGAAGGTCTTTGCGGTCTCCGCCCGCTGGCTGCGGACCGCGTCGAGGCGGGCACGATCCTCGGACAACGGCGCGCCGTCGCGCGACAGGCCGGCGATCAGCGGGTCGACCAGGCCGGCGCGGGTCTCCGCGAGCCGGAAGAACGCCCATGCCCCCTCGCGATGGCGCTCGATCAGCCCGGCTTCGACCAGGAGCTTGAGATGACGCGAGATCCGCGGCTGGGACTGGCCGAGGATGTCGGTGAGGTCGGAGACCGAGAGCTCGCCCTCGGACAGCAGCGCCAGGATGCGCAGGCGCGTCTCCTCCGCCGCCGCCCGCAACACGCCCAGCGCGTCGGGGAAGGAGACCGGTGCCGTCGGGCTGGCGCGATCGTTAGACATAAAGATATCTTTATGTCCGATCGCGGCCGGTGACAAGTACCTTTTCGCGCGTCGCGGGCGAGCGCCGGGCTATCCGGCGTTCCACAGCCAGGCCGCACCGCGCACGCCCGAGGCGTCGCCATGCAGGCTCTCGCGGATCGGCGTGTCGAAGCGGTCCGAGAAGACGTGCGGTGCGGTCGCCGCCGGCAGGCCGGCGATCAGTTCCGGGACCCGCGAGAGCCCGCCGCCGATCACGACGACATCGGGATCGAGGATGTTGACCACGTGCGCGACGCTGCGGCCGAGCCGGTCGAGATAGGCGGCGAAGGTCGCTGTCGCGACGACGTCGCCCTCGCGCATCGCCCCGACCACGGCCTCGCCCGAGACTGCGATCCCGGTGCGGCGGGCGTGGTCGGCCGCGAGGCCCGGCCCCGACACCCAGGTTTCGATGCAGCCGCGACGTCCGCAATAGCAGGCCGGGCTGGGCCGCTCGTCGTCGCCAGGCCGCGGCAGCGGGTTGTGGCCCCATTCCCCGGCGATGCGGCCGCGGCCGGCGAGCGGGCGCCGATCCCAGGCGATGCCCGATCCGACGCCGGTCCCGAGGATCACCGCCCAGACCAGGCTCGACCCGGCGCCTGCGCCGTCGACCGCCTCGGACACGGCGAGGCAGTTCGCATCGTTCTCGATGCGGACGGACCGTCCGAGCGCGGTCTCGAGATCGGCACCGAACCGTTGCCCGTTGAGCCAGTGCGAGTTCGCGTTCTTCACGAGGCCGGTGGCCGGCGAGATCGCGCCCGGCATCCCGACGCCGACCGTGCAGGTGCCGCCCGCCTCCGCCTCCAGCCTGGCGACGAGGTCCGCGATCGTTCGCACCGTGCCGGCGTAATCGTTCCGGGGTGTCGGAAGGCGGGCCTCGGCCAGAACGCGACCGCCGGCATCGAGGACGATGCCGGCGGTCTTGGTGCCTCCGAGATCGATGCCGAGGCGGTGGGCCGCCCCGGTATGCGATGCGCTCACTCCGCGGCGGCGACCTTCGGCGCGCGCGGACCGCTCTCGACCGTCATCGGCTCGGGCGTCTCGTCGGAGATGTGCGTGCCGATCGAGACGGGGTGCGCCATCACCTGGTTGAGCTTGGCCTTGTCGAGCTCGCCCTCCCAGCGGGAGACGACCACGGTCGCGACGCCGTTGCCGATCAGGTTGGTCAGCGCGCGGCACTCGGACATGAACTTGTCGACGCCGAGCACCAGCGTCATCGCCGCCACCGGCACCGGGGTGCCCGGGATCGCGGCCAGCGTCGCCGCCAGGGTGATGAAGCCCGCGCCGGTGACGCCCGAGGCGCCCTTCGAGGTCAGCATCGCAACGAGGAAGATCGTCGCGTACTGCCCGAAGGTCAGGTCCGCGCCCACCGCCTGCGCCAGGAACAGCGTCGTGAGCGTCATGTAGATGTTGGTGCCGTCGAGATTGAACGAGTAGCCCGTCGGGATCACGAGGCCGACGACCGAATCCGAGGCGCCGAGGCGCTTCATCTTGGTCATCATGTGCGGCAGCACCGTCTCCGACGAGGAGGTGCCGAGGACGATCAGGAGCTCGTCCTTGATGTAGGCGAGGAACTTGAAGATCGAGAAGCCGCAGAAGGCCGCGATCCCGCCGAGCACCACGAAGATGAACAGCAGCGAGGTGGTGTAGAAGGTGCCGACCAGCCAGGCGAGGTCGATGACCTTGCCGATGCCGTACTGGCCCACCGTGAAGGCCATCGCGCCGAACGCGCCGATGGGAGCGAGCTTCACGATCAGGCCGATGATGCGGAAGAACACCTGGCCAGCCGCGTCGATGCCGTGGGTGATCGCCTCGCCCTTGGCGCCCATCCCGGTCAGCACGCAGCCGGTGAGGATCGAGATCAGCAGCACCTGCAGCAGGTCGCCGGTCGCCATCGCGTCGAAGAAGCTCTTCGGGATCAGGCCGAGGATGTGCGCGACGGTGGAGTCGGCGGCCGCCTTGCTGGCGTAGCCCTCGACCGCCTTGGCATCGAGCTTGGACAGGTCGGCGCCGAAGCCTGCGCCCGGCCGGACCACCTCGCCGACGATGATGCCGATCAGCAGCGCGAAGCTCGAGACGACCTCGAAATAGATCAGCGCCTTGAGGCCGACGCGGCCGACCTTCTTCAGGTCGCCGATCGAGGCGATGCCGTGCACGATGGTGCAGAAGATGATCGGCGCGATCATCATCTTGATCAGGGCGATGAAGCCGTCGCCGAGCCACTTCATCGACTTGCCCCAATCTGGGCTGAGGTAGCCGAGCAGGATGCCGAGCGCGATCGCGATCAGCACCTGGATGTAGAGCACCTTGTACCAGGGATCCGGGCGTATCGCCTTCTCGGTCACCGCTACGTTCGTCGAACCGTGCATCGCCTGCGCCATGATCTCGCCCGTGCACGCTTGCCGTGCACCCTCCCATTTGGCCGGAGGCTAGCGAAGTTGGCTTCGGGCCTCAACGGCGGCTGAGTATTTCGACACGCCGAAGGTGTGACAAAAACCTGTTCCTACAGGAAAAACGGTCTTTTCGCGGCAGAGTACAGTGGGCACTGAAGTCATCGCGGTCGCGTCGAAGTCGACGCCGGACGTCCGCGTCCGTCGGCCGATCTTTCCGAGCACCGGAGCTTCGTCGTGCCCCTCGTCCGTGCCGTCCTCACCGCCGCGAGCGGTCTCCTGAGCCTGGCCCTCGTCGTTCCCGCGAGCGCCGGCATCGTCGCCCAGATCGACCAGTCGCGCCAACGCATGCGCGTCTACGTCGACGGGGCGCTCTCGCACGATTGGCCGGTCTCGACCGCACGGAACGGCTACGTCACCCCGAACGGCAACTTCCGGGTCGGGCTGATGGCACCGATGTGGCGCTCGCACAAGTATCACGGCTCGCCGATGCCGCACGCAATGTTCTTCCGGGGCGGCTACGCGATCCACGGCACCTACGCGGTGGGCCATCTCGGACGGCGCGCCAGCCACGGCTGCATCCGCCTCGCGCCCGGCCATGCCAGCCGGCTGTTCGGCCTCGCCCGCAGCCATGGCGGCGCCAGCGTGATCATCCGCAACTGAGGTCGCCCGCCAAACGCGAAGGACCGCCGCTGCGGGGGCAACGGCGGTCCTCGAAGGTCGGTGACGTCGGGGTCCGAAGCGGCAGACGCTCAGGTCTGCTGCGTGCGCCGGGGGCGGACGGTCCAGCGTTCGAAGGTCGAGGCCGGATCGTCGGAGGCGGGCTCCTGCGGCTGCTGGATCGCGGCGCCGAGGGCCTGGGACAGGCTCTCGATCACGTCGTCGATCCGCGCATCTTGAGGTGCCGTCTCGGCGGCGGCTTCCGGCTCCGGTGGGTGGATGGCTGCGGGCTCCGGCGCCGGCTCGGCTGCGGCCGGTTCCGGCGCGGGCGGCGGCGCCTCGACGACGGGAGCCGCGGCGACGGCGGCGGCCACCGGAGCGGCGGCCGGCGCACCGGTGCCCGCGATCCGGCGCAGCGCGTCGACGACGCCGTCCTTCTCGGCGGGCTTCTCGCCCGAGCGCGTGTTGGCGCCGTAGCGGCCGAAGCCGAAGCGCGGCTCGATCAGGTCGAGGACGGCATCGAGGGCGGCATTGCTCAGGCCGATCTCGCCGGTGGAGGGAATGCCCTGGAGCGCCAGCGCCTGGCGGTCGTAGGCGGCATCCTCGGTCACGTCGCGGCCGAACCAGGTCGGCGCGGTGAAGGCCGACGCCTCGCCGGCCTCGTCGAAGGTGACGCTGACGAGATCCAGGCTGCCCGGGCTGACGTAGCGGTCGATCACCGCCTCCTTCGTCCCGAGCGACACCGCCGTACGGTCGTAGGCGGCCTTGCCAGAGCAGACGTCGAGCAGCGCGTCGCCGTGCGCGCGGGGCACGTCCGTGCGCTCCTCGGCGGAGGCGCCCTCCGCATCCTTGGTGATCAGGACGAGATGGCATTGCTGCCCGTCGACCCGGACGAACGAGGTCCGCCCGCCCTGCGGCGCGAAGTAGCCTTCGGTGATACGGGCGCCGCCGCGCTCCTTGCGGATCAGACGCACCAGGGCCGGTGCCACGAGAAACCGCCGGACGACGCTCATACTCAACCTCCGCTCAAGGACGCTCCGGCGGTCGGTGACCGCCGGCCGTTCGGCCCGTTCTGCTCCGTGCGACGAAGACCGCTGGAAAGGCCGCGCCACACGCAGAGCGCGAGGCCGTCCCGCGGGTCGATCCTGGCGGCGCACGCGTCACGTCCGCTTCGGACAGGGCCTTCGCTGCCCATCGATCACTCAGGGACTAAGCAAAAAGCCGCCGAAATCAAGACCGCGGCGGCGCAGGACCTTGGATAGCGTTTACTATCCTGCCTCAAACCGAGTCCGGCCCGGGCTCCTTCGGCGTGAACGCCAGGGATGCTCCGTTCATGCAGTATCGAAGGCCGGTCGGCGCCGGGCCGTCGTCGAAGACGTGGCCGAGATGCCCCTTGCAGCGCGCGCAATGCGCCTCGGTGCGTACCATCCAGTGGCTGCGGTCGACCTGGGTCTCCACCGCGCCGGGCAGCGGCTCGAAGAAGCTCGGCCAGCCGGTGCCGGACTCGAACTTGGTCTCGTTGACGAAGAGCGGCGTGCCGCAGCCGGCGCAGGTGAAGGTGCCGGGACGCTTCTCGGCCAGCAGGCAGCTCGTTCCGGCGCGCTCGGTGCCGTGCTCGCGCAAGACCCGGTACTGCTCGGGCGAGAGCACCGCCCGCCACTCGGCCTCGGTCCGGGTCTCCGGCGCCGACATCGTGTCCGATCCGCTCATCGCGTCCTCCGCATGCATGATCCACCCGATATGGGGCCGGAGGGCTGACGCTGCGAGCCCGTCACGCCGCCGCGCCGACGGTGTCCGCCATGCGCGCCTCGCGCTCGCCGAGCGGGAGCGCCGCGCCCGTCGTGGTGTCCTGCCCAGTCTGATGCTCGATCTCGGCGTTGATCTCGCCGCCGAGCAGCACGATCGTCGAGGAGATCCAGATCCAGGTCATGAAGCCGATCACCGCGCCGAGCGACCCGTAGGTCTCGTTGTAGTTGCCGAAGCTCGCCACGTACCAGGAGAACAGCAGCGAGGCGACGAGCCAGAGCAGGCCGGCGACCAGGCTGCCGACGCCGACCCAGCGCCAGCGCGCGCGCTCGCGGCTCGGGCCGTAGCGGTAGAGCAGCGACAGGCCACCGAGCAGCACGAGGACCAGGGCCGGCCAGCGCAGGGCCGCGACGTACCAGGCGCCGGCGCTGATGCCGATGAAGTTGAACACCACCGGCAGCACCACGATCGAGGCGAGTGCGAAGATCGTGAACACCAGGGCGCCGACGGTGAAGGTGAGCGAGCGCAGGTTCAGCATGACGAAGCTGCGCTTCTCCTCCTCCTCGTAGACGACGTTGAGCGCGTCGAACATCGCCTTCATCGCGGCGTTGGCGCTCCACAGCGACAGCACCAGGCTGGTGAAGAACGTCAGCCCGAGGGTGCCGCCGCCCTTGGCGGCGATGCGCTTGACCTGATCGCCGATGATCTCGATTGCCCCGGACGGCAGCACGCCCTGGAGGCTGGCGAGGTGATCGTTGATCACGTTCACGTCGGCGAACAGGCCGTAGCAGGAGACGAGCGCCGCGACCGCCGGAAACAGAGAGAGCAGGGTGTAGAAGGTGACGCCCGCCGCCACCGACAGGACCCGGTCCTTGTTGAACTCGAGGAAGGTGCGCACCGCGACGTCCTTCCAGCCGGCGGCGGTGATCTCGGTCGGGTTGGTCGCGGCGCGGCCGCGCTCGGGCTGGGTCTCGGCGATGCGCTGGGCCGCCCGGCCGGAATGCGAGCGCGCTCCCGCCTGCCCGCTCGGCGCCACTCGCTGCGGCGGACGCCGCTCGACCACCCGCTCGGCCGCGGGCTGGACCGCCGGCGTGCCTTTCCGGGTCTGCGCCGCCACGAGGGCGATCAGCGCCGATCCCAGCATCAGGATCCAGACGACCGAGCCGTCCTCCGACGACGGGCTCCTCGGACCGGGGTTGGGCGTAGACATTCTGAGAGGACCCGGGCGCGAACAGCCGCGCTTCCCGGCTAGAACGTCGGCTGCTGCGGTGCGTTCCCCGGCGCCCACCACGCCGGCCGGTCTTCCGCGGGGCGGATCGGGCTTTCGCGATCGCGCGCGGGGGGTGGCGAAGGTTCGACCGTTCGTCGAGTCCGCACCGGCGGCGCGTCTCATCGCAGGCGGATGCCGGGGCTGGAGCCCGGCACCCGATTCAGGTCGGCCGCGACTCAGCGGGTCGGTGCGGCGGTGCCCTTCCCGGATGCGCCGGGCGTCGAGCCGGCCCCGGCATCGTTGGCGCCGGTGCTGTTGGACGTTCCGGAGCGGCTCTTGTCGCCCGTTGTCGGGCCGCTTCCGGCCGCGCCCGGGGACGACCCGGCACCGGCGTCGTTCGGGCCGGTGCTGTTCATGGTCCCGGATTTGGTGGTGCCCGAGCCACCCTCCGCCGCGATGGCGGCCGACCCGAGCATCAGCGTGCCGGCGAGAGCCAGCGTGAGGATTTTCATGGCGTTTCTCCCTGGTTTCGGCGTGAACCACGCGTTTGCTAACCCAGGGTTGGGGTGCGACGTTCCGGCACAGCGCGGGCGTTCTTCGGGGATCGTCCCGGCAGCCCATGGCTTCGATCCTGCGCGACGCGTCGGGACGCCGATGCGGGGGGCCTGCTCAGGCGCTGAGTGCTGGCTCCAGGAGGGCGCCGCCTGCCACCGGGCGCATGCGCGCGAGGGCTGCCGTCGCCATGTCGGCGAGCGATTGCAGGCGCGAGACCGTGGCGTCGTCGGGCTCGACCCAGGCGCTCCAGTAGGCGCCGAGCGCCGCCACGGGCTCCGGCACTCCGATCGGGATCATCACCAGGCTGCACATCGCCGTCGCCAGATACGCTTCGACGGGCAGGCGACGATCGCCTTCGATGTAGGGAACGACGGCCGGGCGCTTGTTCAGCATGACCCAGCCGGAGATGCAGTCCTGCAGCCGGAAGCGGCGCCCCTTCCACAGCGGCCGGATCGCGTCCTCGGCGACGTAGTGGCAGAACTCGCCGTCCCGCAGCACCACCGAGATGCCGTCGGCGCCAGCGATCGTACGGGCGGTGTCCCGCAGGGCGGCCACCAGGTCGGGCAGCGACGAGACCCTGAGGAGCCGGGCGCGAGCCTCTTCGAGGCGTGCATCATCCATGGCGCGCACCCTATCAGCCAAGCGGCTCCCGTGCACGCGATGCGAAGCATCCTGCGGAGGTTTCACCGCGGCCGACGACGCCACGGTCCGGGTGCGACCTGCGACCACGTATCCGTACCGGACGCCGCCCCCTGCGTAGTACGGAGCGGGCTTGCCGACGGCAGGTGCGCGCGATGCCGCTGTTCTACATCGACCTTCACGACGGAACGAACTTCGTCCGCGACACCCAGGGCTTCGACCTCCCCGACATCGCGGCCGCGCAGGCGCGGCTGGTGCAGGTGATGCGGCGGGTGGCCCAGCTGCTCGACGCCGTCTCGGACCGACAGGACTACCTCGCCATCGTCCGGGACCAGAACGGCAAGGTCGTCATGCGGGCCACCCTCACGCTCGATCTCGAGGAGGTGGACGCGGTGTGAAGGGCCGCCATCAGTTCCGCGCGCCGGGCGACCGGAACAGGTAGTAGCCGGCCGAAAGCATCGCCTCATGGGCCTCCAGCGACTGGAAGCCGGCCGGCGGCCGCTCGCCCACCACGGTGCCGCTGAACTCCCAGATCGCGCCGTCGATGAAGCGCGGGACCGGACGATCCTGCCGGACGGCGCAGCGCAGCTCGGGCCTCCGGCGGCGACGGAAGACGTTGAAGTCGGCGTAGGCGGCGGGCCAGTGCATCGGCATCCCTGCGGTGGCGGGCGGGTCTCTAAGCATCCGCCGGACCAGTTCGCCACCCGGTCGCCGCCCCGCCCTGCGGCCAAGCCCGGGACAGATCCCGGAGGCATGTCGGGAGCGAGCTTGACCGAACCAATGGTGGCATGCCTCGTTCCTTGTTCGTTCTCACCGTGGGTTGAGCCAGGGAGTCGATGCGGTGCCACCGAGACGGCCAGAGGTCCCATGCCTCGCGGCCTACCCCTTCATCGTCGTCCGGGTGGCCTGCACCCTTTGCCCGCACCGGAGCGGAAGCTACCGCCTCGCGCGCCTTGCGGCGAAGTTCGGCCCGGAGACCCCGCTGGCGGACGTGCTGGAGCGCATCGCCCTCGATTGCCCCTGGCGGGAACGACCGGGCGCGCGAAGGGGCAACCAGTACGTGCCAAGGTGCCAGGCCCACTTTCCGGATCTCGACCGGGCCGGCCCGCCCGACCTGCCGCCGGGCATGGGCGGTCTCCGGCTGATCCGAGGGGGAAAGCGGTGAGGCGCGCGGAACGCGACGGACGTGAAGCCCGAGCGGCCTTCGGCACGTTGACGCGGATGGCGCGAAGGGGCGCCTTTCCCACAGGAGCGCTCGCCGATGCGAAAGGTCCCCGCCCGTCTCGCCGCCGCCGCGGCGGTGCTCTGCGGCATCGCCGGGCCGGCCGGGGCGGAACCCGAAGCGCGAGCGCGAGCCAACAACTGGGCGGACATGCGGTCCGCCCTCGCGACGTGCTGGACGGTGCCGGCGGGCACGGACGGCTCGCTCCTCGCCTACCGCTTCGGCCTCGACAAGACGGGGGCGATCCGCGGCACGCCGCGCATCATCGCGCGCCAGCTTAAGGGCGATGCCGAGGCGCAGCGGCACTATCAGGAGGCGGCCGACGCGGCCCTCGCCAAGTGCTTTCCGATGCCGGTCACGCCGTCCTTCGGCGCGATCCTCGGCGAGAGCCCGATCTACCTGCGCTTCGTGAACACGCCGCCGACCGGAACGTATCAGCTCAACAGCAACATCACCGTGTTCGCCCCGCGATGAGCCCGCCATCCGGCTCACCGGGCACTCACGGCGCTTCGGGCCGCGAACGCTCTTGGCTGGCATAGAGCGCATCCTCGGGCGTCAGCAAGCCATCGATGGTGAAGGACGAGACTTCGCGGACCTCGCCGTGAGCGAGGCGCAGCTGTTCGACCTCGGCCCGAGACAGAAGACCGGCAATGCGATCCACCCGCCACCCGTCCGGCATCGCGCCGGACACGGTCCGCAAGGCCTCGCCATCGGTGTCGGCATAGGTGCCGAACACCATCACCTTATGGCTTCGGTCGTCGTCGGCGTTGGGTGCCAGCACGCTCACGCGATAAGGGATCATTGGTGCCTCCAAGTCGGAACTGAGTTGACGAGACCCAAGTAACGCAATCGCGGCGGACTTGTCTTAATTTTTGATGATTGTCGATCCTGCGATTGGGCGCGAAGTCCCGCGGGCTTTCCTCACGCGGAACCCTTCCGACGGTCCCGATCGTCCGAAGGAGGTATCGGAGATGCCCTGGTCGACGATGCGGTGCGGGGCAGAGGCGGCACCAGACGCGATGCCGAATCGTAGAACCGGACGATGATTGGGTGCCGATGCCGACAGCGTCTCGCGCCGTCTGCGGCCGCACGGAGCGGTGGCGACCCCGGTTGGGCTCGAACCAACGACCTGCCGCTTAGAAGGCGGCCGAAGCGTAGAACTAAGCTATTGCGGAGGCTTGGGTTTCGGAGGCGTTGTCGTTGCCGTGTTGCGCTCGTGTTGCAGGCTCAGCCGCACCGAGCACGGAAATCTCACCCGCGGTGATCGCTCGGCGGTCCGTCCGGCCGGCATCGAACAGGTGGCCGTAGACCCGCTGCGTGAACTCGGGGCTCTCGTGCCCTGCCCATTCGGACACCTGCTTGATCGCGGCCCCCTCATCGATCCACAGGCTCACGGCGAAGTGCCGGAAGCTGTGAGCCGTCCACCGCGGCGAGCCGTCGGCGGAGACGATGCCGAGGGCGATCTGAAGCGGCGCGAGCTGACGGTTGACGATGTTCGGATAGCCGATCGGCGTCCCCTTCTCTGACGGGTAGACGAGACCGTTGGCGCGTTCGCTCGTGGCCTTCCAGTTGGCGAGGATCCCGGCGAGCTGCGGGCCGACGGGAACGCTGCGAAGGGCCGCCACGGTCTTCACCGCGTCGCGGACGTTGTAGCGGTCGACCGCCTCGCGAACCTGAAGATCCTCCGGCCGAACACGGCACCAGTCGAGTCCCCTCGCCTCTCCGATCCGCAGGCCGGCGAGCGCCAACGTAGCGAGGAACGGCCGGAGCCAGCGTGCCGCGTGGAAGGTGTCCACCTCGGCCGTGGGGTGTTCGGCTCGGAAGGCGCGCACTGACCGAATGGGGTGCGCCGTGTCGATGCGCCGAACATCGATCGTGCGAAGCCCTGCGGCCGTCCGCTCGCGCGCGATTAGGAACAGTGCCTCTGTGTCCGCCGCGGTCGCCAGGAGCGCCCTCACGACCTCCCGCTCGGGAATGTGCACGGTGTTCTCGGCCTGCCGGATCTCCGCCCGCCGCGTCTTCCTGCGGCTGCGTAGTGACCGGACCGGGTTCACGTAGGCGAGGCGGCGCCGAATCGCCTCATCGTAGACCGCACCGAGGACGATCCGGGCCCGGCGGCAGGTGTCATCTGTCCGGCCTTCGGCCTTCAGCTTCTCCAACCAATCGCCGATATCGGCCGGGTGCAGCTTCGGCAGCAGCCGCGTGCCGAGGAACGGCGCCACGTGATTCCGGTAATAGACCCGGTAATTGTGGATTGTGGCGCCGGCCGCCTGGTCTGCTTCTAGCGCCGTGATCAGCAACGCGTAGGCCTGATCGACCGTACTGGCGGCCCGGTCCGGCACGTGGCTTCCTACTGCCACCTCTCCCCGCACGCGGACCATGAAGGCATCGGCCTCCTTCCGTGTTGGAAATTGCTTGAAGCGTCGTTCGCCACCGCTGTCGTTGTAGCTCGCCAACCAAGCGGTTTTTCCGCTCGGCAGCGTCCGCTTTCGAATCGTCGCCATTGAGTCTCCTCTCCACGCCTTGGAAAACCGCACCGTGTATGAAGCACCATGCGATTTTATCTGCTACGATCGCAGATAACGCTTGCAGGCTTCATTTGCAACGGTTACAGAAGAAGCGGTCGGACGCAATGGCACTTCTAAGCACCCTGGTGGAAAGGATTGCAGAAATAGAAGGCGTCGAGACCGCGTATGCGAGCGGCGTTGCTCGCTATCTCCGAGAGGCAGGACTGCTCACTCAGGCCGGCCGGGGCCGCGGTGCAGCACATATGAGCTCCTTTGATGCAGCCCGATTTCTGATTGGCTTGAATTCCTCGATTACCGCGAAGGATGCGCCTAAGTTTGTGAAGTATTTTGGAGACCTCAAAAACGTCTGGAAGACGCAGACTGAATATCCTGGAGTATGTGAGGAAGGGCAAAGCCTACTTTCGGCCATTGTCGAGCTTGTAGAAATTTGCGGAAAACCGGAACTAAAGCTTAAACTAGAATCAGCTGAGCTTGAAATCGAGGTTCAGTTTAATCGCCCTGTTGCTCACGTCTTTATTTTAATCAATGAGACGACGGAGGATGAGTTCGGAATTCCGAGCACTCGACGTGTTGGACGAGGTTTGTATGGATCGCCCATTGCTTTGGCAAAACGAAGCACTCCCGACAGGCGCGAAGTAATAACGATAAGTCAAAGAACTCTGTTAGTAGTATCGGATGTTATCTCTAAATAAAAGGATCAGTAATGAGCACGCATGCAGCGCGCCTCTCTGGCGCGAACGATACCGGCTTGCCTCTAGCTGAGGATATGATGACCGGAGCTGAGGCAATCGCCAAATTCATGTTTGGCGATGCGACCGAGACGAACAAGCGCCGCGTCTACCACGCCGCCGACAAGCTCGGTCTTCCGACATTTCGACTCGGCGGCACGCTGTGCGCCCGTCGCAGCACGATCCTACGGTGGATCGAAGCCCAGGAGAGCGCCGCGTGACAGCGATCGTCCTGCCCTTTCCACGCTCCCGCGACCGTGCGTTCATCAGCCGGCACGCCGACCACATGGCGAATGCAGCGACGACGGCGAAGGCAGAGGCGCACCTGCAGCGCCAATTGCAGATCCAGCGGGGCACCCTCGAACGCCGCGGTGTGACGCTCGAGATGATCCAGGCGGAGCTAATAGCGATCGAGGGGAATATCCGGGCGGGGTACTGCCGCTCGTCGGCAGTTCCGGGAGGCGTCGCGTGAATAACGACCACCTCTTCGGCCGAAAAGCCGACGCAACAGGAAGGTCGACGACGGAACTCGCTGACTCGAAACACCGCAAGCGCAATCAGGCACCGGGTGGCGAGCCCTTCATCTGGCTCACGAAGGAGATGATCGAATCGCCAACCTGGCGCGTGATGTCCGGGAACGCCCGATTGGTAGTGGATCGGATCGCCATTGAGCACATGAGCCACGCGGGCACCTTGAATGGCGCTCTGCCGGTGACCTTTGACAATTTCGAGCAATTCGGGATCCGGCGGGGAAGCATCGTTTCCGCGATCAACGAGGCGGTCGCAATGGGGTTCGTCGACCTCGTCGAGAAAGGAACACGGGGTTACGGCGATCTTCCAGGCAAACCGAACCTGTTCCGTCTCTCATGGCTGCCGACGGCAACCGGTGAGCCTGCGAATGCACGATGGCGGCGATTCCAGACTCTCGCCTCCGCCGAACGTGCCGCGAAGCAGGTTCGCCAATCCGCCGCAGCGCGACGAGCTCCACGCAAAAAACAAGAGGCCAATTCAATTCCGCAATTACGAAGGGCGGCGGAATAAATTCAAAAGCCAGTGACGCAAGCGTTACCGTTTCCAGTGACGCTAGTGATACTCACGACAGTGACGGAAGCGTCACTACAAGGCCCAGTGACGGAAGCGTCACTACTCTTAATATCTTGCGAGGACGGGCCTACGGCAGCGGGGAACGCGCGGAGCTCGTTCTAGGCATCCATCATTCCAGAGATCCGCCGCGACCTGTGGCGGTGTGCAGCCGGGCTGACGCCCGAAGGAGCAGTCATGTCTGAAAAATAAAAGGACGTTCACCGCGTCTCTACCCTGATCCACCCGGCGGTCACGATGGCCGTTGTTATGGCTGAGAAGAGCTACGCCAATGCCGGCCGCCGTGATTTCACCGGTGCCGAATTTGAGCAACTGCTGGATTCCGTCTGCATCGGCGATGACTGGAATAATCCGCCCGTAGATCACCGGACGCTCGTGCTGATGATGATGGCCGCGCTGCAGTTCGGGATTTGGGTTGAGCAGACCGTCTGCCCTCTGGCGACCCGAGCAGCTCTCGAGGCTGTCGAAACGCAATCCTACGCCCACGGTGCGGTCACGGCGGGGATGATCGTCGAACTCGGCAATCTCGCCAATCAGCTTGCTGCAACGGCCCGACGCTGAACGAAGCGGCTCGGGAAGCGCCGGCCAGCGCCCCCGAGCCTCGACCAAACCCTCTCAGCAGGAAATCCGATCATGAATATCGATATCACGGCTCCGGCCGACCCGCACGCACGCCCTCGGCGTGGCCCTGTCACGGTCGCGATCGCCGCGATGCGCGACGCTGATCCCGAGCGGTCGGCACTTCAGACGCTCCGTGCTTCGCTCCTGTCTCGAATTACCGACGACCTGGCGCGGCTCGATCGCCTGCAGGACATCGGCAATCGCCTCGAATTTGGAGGGCAGGCCTGATGAGCACCGACGGATAAAGGGCCTTCGCCACGAACGTGCCGACGCCCAACCCCAATAAGCCGCCGGCCACGATACGAGGCGGCTTCATCATCGTCAGGCGAGATGATCGAAGGGGCCGGCTGATCACCCTCGGGGAAACACCTTACGACCATGCCTTCGCCGGCGAGGCGAGAGCTCAGGCCGTCGTAATGGCCGAGCGCCTCGGTAGCGAGTTCGCGGTGTTCTGTGAGGTCGACGCGGTGCTGCCCCCGCCTGTCGAAGTGGTGACCGAAAAAGCGCTGATCGAACCCGAGCCGTCGCCACCGCTGTCGCCCGCGCCCGCTGTGCAGGAGCCGGCATCTCGGCCACTTGTCGTCGTCGAGCGCCGCACCAAGCGTCGCCCTGCGATCGGAGGGCGTGCATCATGACGGGCCGAAAGCGGATGCACCCCTGGATGTCTGACGGTTCGCCCGAGCAGGAATGAGCGGTCGCGCAATTCGAGGCGGTCCGCGCCTTCGGGGAAATTAGCGATCGGGCCGAATTGCTGGCCCTTGCCGAGGCTGCACATCGTGGCCCACTCGAGCTCGCTCGCCGAATGCGGTGGACCGAATATGGAATGGGCCCGGACGTCAGGTCTGTGATGAGCCTCGCCGAGTTCTGGGCACGTCTTTACGGCGAGGACTCTGACCTGAACGCACCCTATCCGGCTGCTTACGCCTATGCCTTCCAGACCGTCGCCCCCTACCTGACTTCGACCTACTGATAATTCAAATCTCGATGGTCGCCGCCGCTGGTGGTGACCATCCGCCAGCGCGAGGCCGTCGGACCGTGTCTGCAAAAAGAAAAAAAGAAGCGGCCGAGGATGTGGCGACCACGTGCGCGCGGCACCCGACCGGGAGCGTGGAATGACGGCCGGCCTTCAGACCTTCGCTAAGGTCCTCGCTCTGCACGACAGCACCTCGAACCCGGCCAGAAGGCGGCGGCCGCTGCACGGATGAAGACCCTTGCCCGTAAAGCCGGGCTCACCGTTGAGCAGGCCTTGTCCAAATTGGACGCCCCGAAGGCGCCCGCTCGGGCTATGGCTGATTCCTTCGCCGAGTTCATGAGCCAGCCCGAGTTCGGGGTGAGTGGATCAAGCGAGATGCGCGCCTGCGGATCGAGGTTGCGGCGATCCTTGAGCGGCACGGGTCGGAAGGTGCGGTGTTCGCGGATACCCCAATGGAAGAGGCCTTGCGCGCCGCGTGCGAGCCGCTCCTCGGGCCTCATGAGACGTGGGAAATGGATTACCACCTCGACGGCTGGGGCAGCCTGGGGTCTCGTCACCAAATGCCGGCCACTGTGCGGGATGCCGTCTGCCAAGCATGGCCAATGCCCGAGACCGTCGCTGCGACATGGGCTGGATACGAGGCCACCGATCGCCTCACCCGTGAGCGTTACACCGTCGACGGCTATCACGAGCCGCACCTATTCACCGAGGCGCGCCAGCAGATCGTGGCAGAGATCCTCAACACCCTGCCGGCGCGCTCCCTCCACGATATGCGCGCACGCGGAGCGTGGCTGAGCCATTGGGCAGACGGCGAGGCTGAGCAGAGCAGAGACGACCACCGCGCCGCGGTAGCCACCCTGCGCGCCGATATTGAGCGCATGGGACAGCGGCTTCGCGAGCGAGACGAGACCCCATCCTATAGTTCAAATCCGAGCCAGACCGGCCCCTTCCATTCTGTACAGGCACGCCGCCCAACCCGAGCCGAACGGCACGCCGCTATTCGTGCTCTCCTGGCTCAGGGGCATGGCGATCGGGAAATAGCTCGGCGCCTCGGGATCTCACCGACGACGGTCGGTGCTGTTCGACGATCTGCGTAGGCGGCCTGATACCTTCTGCACGCCATCGCCTCGATCCAGAGCGCAACGGCGTGCAACGGTGATCGTCGGTATCAGCCAATTTGGGATTCGAGATTTGCCAAAATAGGTGAGCCTGAAATTCTGGGACGCCGAAAAAGTTTTGTGCGCTCGGCACCTGGTGGGGTTGGAGGCCCTAGACCTTCAGACTTTCGATGCCCCCCCCCTCCCGCGAGGGCGAGCCGAGTGATTGCGCCATCCGATCGAATTGATTGGTTCCTCGAATTCCGCGGGACCATTCAACCCTTCGCTGACCAGAGCAGGGGGGGGTCAAAACTCTGGAACCGAAGGGGGCTCTCACCGCATCAGGTGCCACCGATATGTTTTAAATTCTGACCGGCCTAGAAAAAACTGGTCGACTGGCCACCGGGAATAAGCCGGCGTCGAATTTAATTTTCTGCCGAAATTGCAAAAAATTCGAATTCTCTTTCCCACCTGCGCGCTGGCCTGCTTCACGAGCTTCAAAGAAAGGTGGTCCGAGATCTGGGGTTTCGAATTAGGCCAATAGGAATGAGCTGGAACCTTTTTTGCTCACATCCGTTCCACCGGCTGAATGGGCATGGTTTTTTGCCGCCATGTTTTTTCAGGCTCATTTTTCCCTTGAGCAAAAAAGGGAATGGCGGTAGAAAAGGGGCGCAGGAAGGTCCTGCAGGTGACTTGTCCGGCCGCGCGCTTGTCGAGCACCGTGGTTACCCGGTGGATAAAACCCCCGGTTGCCGACCACACTCCTTCCTGCCAAGTTTTTGAAAAGCCGCCTCATATGGGCGGCTTTTCGCATTTCTGGCTATAAAACCTGAATGCCATAGCGCTCGTGCAGACCAGCTGCATTCGTATTTTCGTTGACGATTCATTTGCGCGAGTACGCCACCACGTCCGCGAGCTGCAGCATACGGGAAGCGGCTGAGTCGATTTTTGCCACGCTGTTTACGCCTCGGAAGCTGCCGCTTTCCGCGCGAGCTTTTTCGATCGCAGCATCAAAGTCTGCATGGCTATTGTGGTGGTTGATATCGAGAATAAGATCCACGTTCCCGATTGTGTCTTGCTTGAGCACCTCACTCCGAAAACGCTTCAGCCCGATTTTTACGGTTTCGACCAAAGCGCTGGCATAAAGCGTCGGCGCAGAACCACCGACGGCGCCGCACTTTCGGTTGAGCATCAAGATCGAGTTCTTAGGAACGCCTTGCCAAAAGCGATCTAACAGCCCCTGCAAGTATCCATCATCCATTTGGACGGCGTGCACTTCGTTGGCGCTCGACTCCAGGCGGTCGCTAAAACATTTATCGATGCGCCCAGCTTCGCGCGCGAGCATGATGGTAGCGCCTAGATAGAGGTCGCCCGCTCCCGCGGTGCCGTACTCATCCACGAAGCAAAGCACTTTCTTATTGAGTTGCCCGGCCATGCACCTTTTCCGACTTTAGGTCGGCCTAATGTGCCGGTGAGTAACGAGCAAGGACTTGGACAGTGGTGAGCATGGTGGGCAGGCGCTTCACCGCAACAGCACAGACCTAATACCAACCGGCATTGATCATAACCGATAGGCCCACTGGCGCAGTCCGATGGACATGATGAGCCAGGGTTGGGCGACGAAGCGTTTCCAGGCCTCACAACACCGATCGAGGATGTCGTCGTAGGAGGTGAAGATCCGGTCGCCGAGCCAGTTGTCGCGCAGGAATTGCCAGACATTCTCGACCGGATTGAGTTCCGGTGCGCAGGCCGGCAGCGTGAGCAGGGTGATGTTGTCGGGCACGACGAGGTCGTGTGCGATGTGCCATCCGGCGCCGTCGAGGATCAGCACGGCATGGGCGCCGGGATCGACGATGCGGCTGATCTCCTTCAGATGCTCGTTCATAGCGGAGGTGTCGCAACGGGGCATGACGAGACCGGCGCCCTTGCCTTTCTCGGGGCAGATCGCACCGAAGATGTAGGCATGGGCGGTCCGCTGGTCCTTTGGGGCCGAGGGCCGGCTTCCGCGGCGTGCCCAGCGACGCGGCAGGGTGTTCTTCTGGCCGACACGGGCTTCGTCCTGCCACCAGACCTCGATGGCCGTGCCGGCCGGCAAGCCTGCGCGGATCGCGTTCACCGCGAAGGGCAGACTTTTTTAAACGCCACCAGGGCGGCCGGATCCTGCTCGTGATGGCGCGGGCGGGCCGAGAGTTTGCGAAAGCCGAGGTGCTTGACCGTGCGTCCCACCGTGCTTTCGTCCAGGCTGACGCCGAAGCTGGCGTAGATCCATCCGACCAGATCCTTCAGCCGCCAGCGTACGACCCCGTGCCGATCCGGGTCCGGCCCGCTCTCGACGATCCGCGCCAGCGCCTGGCGCTGCGTCTCGTTCAGCTTGGGACGGTTGCCGGGTGCCTTGCCGTCGATCAGGCCGACCGGTCCTTCGGCGTTGAAGGCCAAAACCCAGTCGCGCACCGTCTGCAGGCTCACCGCCCCGATCCGGGCGGCGTCCGTGCGGCTGCCGCCATCGTAAATCTCGGCCAACGCCAGCAGACGGCGGCCCTGACCCGCATCCCGGCCGGCCCTGGCCAGCCTCCGCAGATCATCGGCCGTGAAATCCTGCCGCAACGCCACCGCAGCCGACATGGCAAACCCTCCCGGTTCGCCTCATCGAATCAGATCCGCCCACGCAACGAAACCCCGTGAGTCACCCCAAGCGTCGATTGGTATGAGCGGGTGTATGCGCTACCGCATGCTCGGCCTCGTTCTGCATATCTGCGTCTAGGTTGAACTCCTCGTCCGTCTCATCGCCTTGAAGCTCGGTTTCCCGCATGACCTCGCCATGCCGCATGATCGCGGCTCGCACCTCAGCCGATACTCCGCTCGTGAGGCCCACGGTGTTCAGGGCCGCGCGTTCCACCGCTTTGCGCTCCCGCTCCGCAGCCGCGTAGATCTCATCTGCCGTTTTGGGTTGTACCAACTCACTCACCCGCTGAGGCACCAGCACGCCGACGACGGCGCCGACGATCTTTCCGCGCAAGTGATCGGCATCGTAGGGACCGTCGCTCGCGTAGCGCGTCCCAACTCCGATGCGATTGACCGGATCGACCCACCACCGCGCCTCGCCCTGCCCCCCGACCTTGCGGAGATTGGTCAGCATTACGTCACGAGCGCTGCCGTTGTCCCACTGCATCACGTACAAGGCGCCGTGCGTCGGCTCGCGCCGAGACGGGTCGTAGACAACGGTCTCCCCTTTCCGAACGAGAGGGTAGGCCGCTGCATCATAGGCATACTGCTCGCCCATACCCTCGGGGCACTCGCTGAGAACGGGCAGCTTGGACGGAAGCGACGGAGCATTATCAGCGACCTCGACGGGCGTGTAGACCCCGACAACGCGGTGAATTTTTTCAACGATCTCGGCGCGTAGTCCTCCGGTCTGGCCCGTTCCTGGCACGACCACCTCAATCAGTGGCATCAGTTCCGAGTCTGGAGCGAAAGCGATTGTGCGCTCCGGGCGAAACCCATGCGTCAGATCGTAGACGACGTTTCCGCTTCGCCCTTTGAGGTAGAACACGGCCAGCCCCGCCCCGGTCGGCATGGTTGGAGCGACCACGATGGCAGAGCCGGGGGCTGCGTGCAGCCCAAGGCTGTCATCGTTAACGGATAGAGCATAGGCATCGTCAGGGGCGCCGGCTGGGGCCGGGATGGTAGCGCTCTGGGCCGGCAAGCCGCCTGCCGCCGACGACGCAGGGGTGGCATCCTGGCTTTTGGTGAACCGCCCGCTGGCATCGCGGAGACGGGCGGCACGGTCGCGCTGGTCAGCGTGTACGGCTGCCGGCTGAACCTGCGGACGAGCGGCGTTGTGCTTGGTCATGATGCGCGCTCCCCTCAGGCGATCGTCGGAACAGTGGAAGCAGCGGCGGTGTCCTCGTCTTCGTCATCTGGCTCCACACCGGCCTCGACAAGTTCCTGAAAAAACGGCTCGGGGGCGGGCAGGCCGAAGTGCTCGGCTGCGAGCCGGGACACATCGGCTAGGGCGCTCTCGCTCCACCATTCCCCCAAGTCGGCGAGCGCAAGCTTGAGCATGATGCCCGGAAGGGTCTGCATCGGCTCGTTGATGTAGGGGTCGGCCAGACGCGCGAGGGCGATGCAGAGATGGTTCGCCGAGGTCCACGCCTCCGAATATCCGTTGGCGTCCCGTGTTGCCTTGGCCTTCTCACTCCAGGCATCGGCTGCACTGGTGTCCTCACGGGTCCAGCCCGGATAATCCCCGGCCGCAGCATCCCCGGCGCTGTAGAGGCGATGGGCCTCGGCCTGCGCGGGGCCGATGCGGCGGATCAAGGGCAGGAGATTGGGGGCGAGCGCCAAGAACTCGGTCTCGCGGTCGCCGGCCTGGACGGTGGCGGCGAGCGCTGGCAACGGCATGGCAGCGGCCACAGACCCGGCCAGCATGGCGCGGCGGCCCTGGCTTGTCTCGGCCGTGAGGCCCGAAGCCTTGGCCTTGATGCCGGCGATCCGCTCGCGCAGAACCATCTTTGGATCGACATTCGGGGAACGCTTGAAGGGATTGCGCATGTCAGACTTTCGGTGTTTCAGGGTTTCCGCGTGTCGGTGGTTCGGGATTTCAGACCAGGGAGGCGAGACCTGTGAGGATGCAGCCGCCGCCGATGATCGCCACGGCGGCCAGCAGTTCGGCGCCGGCATCCAAGAAGCGGCGGGCGCGGACGAACGCGGTGTCGGGCCGAACCGCGGCGACGGCCTGCCAGGGCTCGATCTCGCCGGGCAGGGACTCGTTCGGCAGCGCAGACGGCGCGGAATGGCTGTAGCGGTCGACCGCCGGCAACGTGCGGGTTGGGACCGCCGGAAGCCGCCCGGACGGGAAGGCATAGGGGATCGCGATCGGCGGCAGGTTCGTGCCGAGGAACAGCGTCAGGTCGGCGGCGCGGGCCTTCGCAAGGCTGTAGGCGGGCTGGTGTCCATCGGCGAAGTCGGCGGCGGCATTGAGCCAGCCATTCAGGTGCTTGAGCAGAGCAAGCGCGCCGAACCGGGACGCGCAGGGCGTTGCGATCAGGGCATCGGTCGCGGCGTCGAGGTCGTCGTTCGTGATGAGCGAGGGCGCATCGAGGTAGGCCAGGATCGCGGCGCAATGGCGCTGGATCGCCACGTGGATCGGGTCTGCGGCGGTGTCGAGCGTGATGGTACGGGCGTGCGACATCGTTCGGGCTCCAAGGGGCTCGTGATTTCAGGGATTGAGGAAGGCTGGACTTCAGGCGTTCAGGTCGGGTGAGGCGGCAACACGGCGCCTGGCCGGGCGAACACCTTGCGGAGCCGGCGGCGGGCGGCGCGTCGAGCCCCCGTGCTACCGGCACGCTCGCCGCGGGAGGTGTGATAGGCCGCCAGCGCCGCGGCAGACTCCGGGGTCGTCGGCGTGAGCGCGTAGAGGTCGAGGCGGGCCAGCCGGCGCACGCGAGCCAGGGACGTGCGGTAGGCGCGCCAGCCAGCGGGCATGAGCTGGCCGGCGGCAGCCAGGTCGGCCGCGACATGGCCCGAAGCGGAGTAGGCGGCGTCGGCGGTCTCGGCCCAGCGGATCGCCGGCAGCACGCCGTCTGAGGCCATGGCAGGCATCCGCGACGCAACGACGACAAGGAAGGCACCGAGAACGGTACGGCGGGAGAAGTCAGCCATCGGTCCGGCCTCAGTGCGTCGAGGTCGGAGCGTCGGCCGGCAGCAGCCGGGCCATCGCTTCGGCGATCGTCGCCATCGCGTCCGACAGGTGCCAGACCTCGATCGCATAGAGGCAGGCGTTCCCCGCAACCTGCCCATAGGCGTTCAGGCTGGCGAGATAGGCCGTGAGCGCACGCAGGCCGGCGAGCGTTTCGATGGGGCTGAGGGCGAGCCTGGACGTGATCGTGTCGTAGATGTCGGCTGCCTCGCGGAATTCCTCCTTCGCGACCCACCGGCCTTTCCGCTTCCGCTTCTGGTAGTAGACCTCGGCCTCGTAGACGTGGAGCGCTTCGCGGTGCGTCTCGATCGCAGCGAACACGGGGTCGGCCGATATGGCGGGCGCGACGGTGGCGTGAGCGGTGGTGAGCATGGCGACCCCCTCAGTGCGCGCGATAGGCGCGGGAAGCCTTGGCGGCGGCCCAGGCGCCCTTGAGGGCGTAGGACATGCACACGCCCCAGGCGTCGCCGGTCACTTCCATGCGGGCCTGAGCCGAGCGGGTCGCAGCGCGCATGATCGCCGAACGGTCGAAGGTGCCGTCGCGGTTGACCAGGGGGGCGGTCGTGCGAGCGAAGCGCTTGGCGCTCTCGGTGGCGGAGACGACGGCGGCCTTCGCGGTGATGAAGGCGCGGCGGGCATCGGCGGTCAGGCGCGGGTCGGCGCTGCGGGCGATGTGCGAGGCGGGGATGAGGTTGGCGTAGCGCATCGGATGTCTCTTAAAATCTAACCCGATACTTATGGCGACAAACGCTCAGCCTTGTCAACGGGGGTCGCATCTTATATTTCTAGCGACAGGATCGGAGATGATCGCGTGATCGAATTGACGCCCGAGATGTGCCGCGCAGGTCGCGCACTGGCTCGAATGGATCAGAAAGGGTTGTCAGAGGCGTCGGGCGTCCCCTTGCCGACGATCAAGGCGTTTGAGACGGTCCGCAGCGTGGACGGGAAGCCATCC
The DNA here is from genome assembly GCF_022829665.1 of Methylobacterium sp. E-041. NCBI lineage: Bacteria > Pseudomonadati > Pseudomonadota > Alphaproteobacteria > Hyphomicrobiales > Methylobacteriaceae > Methylobacterium > Methylobacterium sp. E-041. The sequence goes on from NZ_JAKSYQ010000180.1 coordinate 96,049, forward strand.
CGGCGCCTAACGACCCTGAATAACCGCGCCTTGGTCGAGGCTTTTGAGCGAGCCGGCCTGGAGTTCATCCCCGAGAACGGGGGCGGCGCCGGCATCCGGTTCCGGGAGCGGAAGGCGCCAGCTGGCGAGCCGCTAGGCGACCCGAGAAAAAATTAGAGCGCGAGTTCCGACCTTAGGTTAAAGGCCGAAGGGGGTAGCCGCCTTTAAAAAGATCACGAACGGCGATCGGGAGTATAAACGTTCGATGCTCGCTCGCGTTCGTCCAGTAGATTTTGTCCGCGTAAGCCCGTCCGGTCGCACACAGCCTGTAATTCTCACCTGCGAAAAGCAGGATGGCGATAACATTGATGTAATCGCTAAATTTTCTGCGTTTTGCGACGAGGGGGTATCTAATCTTATTCGTGAGGTCATCGCTGCGTGTCTCGCAGGTGATTTGGGCCTTCCACTTCCCGAACCCGTGCTAATCGAAATCGATGATCAGTGGGTAAGCATCATTCCAGATGCCTCCTTACGGGCGCGGATCGCGGCCAGCGCGCGGGTGGCGTTCGGATCGAAGTTCGCTGGCCCGCAGTTCACAGCGTGGAGTACGGGGACAACCCTTCTCGACATTCACGCCCCGCTTGCCACCGCAGTTTTCGCATTTGATGGGATCACTCAGAACGTCGATCGTCGCAGCGACAATCCGAACTGTTTAGTCCGTGGAGATGCAATCCGAATTATCGATCATGAACTCGCCTTCACTCATGGCCTTGTCATCGGCTGGCGGCCGCCCTGGGCTCAGGGCGGGCTCAGAGCGATGGAAACGCCGGGCTACCACATCTTCCGAGCCGGCCTCCGCGGACGGCAGATTGATTTCGGCCCCATTCGGGCTGCATGGGTGGGATTGTCTGATGGGCGGATCGATAGCTATGCCCAGTTACTTCCGCCGGAATGGGCGGCGGGCGCAGGCGTCGCAGCGGCTGCGGTGGCGTTAATCAAGGAGGCTCGCGACAATATCGACGCGTGCCTGACAGAGGTGCAACGGGTGCTCGCATGACGGAAAGGACGCCATACAGCTACACCGTCCTGCGCTACATCCATGATGTCATGACGGGCGAGTTCATCAACGTTGGGGTTGTGCTTTACGTCCCAGCACAGCAAAGGCTTCTTCATAAAATTCGCGCCACCCTTGGGCGAACGAAGAATGTTTTTCCAGACCTTGATGCTCATGCATTTAAGGCCGTGATGGCATCTGCCCACCGCTGCGTTGCTCGGGTTACTTCAGATTTTCAGAGAGGGGATTTGTTTGAAGGGGAGAGAACTGCTCTTTCTCTCGCTTACAAAGCCGTTCCCCTAGATAACAGTTCTCTTCAATGGTCGCCCCTCTGTGTTGGTACGACCGATGATCCTGCAAAGGCTTTGGATCGGATCTACACCCGACAAGTCGCGAGATATGACGGGCGACCACACCCCCGTCGAACAGATGAGGAAGTTTGGCGCCCGGTCAGGGATCTAATTGCCGAGCGCAAAATTCCAGTGACTCTTGAAGAAAAGGTCGTATCTGGGGCAACGGATACGATCAAATTTCAACATGCTTGGAAGAATGGGAGCTGGCACGCTTATACCCCTCTGTCTCTGGACTTAGCCGACGCAGAAGGTATCAAGGATAAAGCCAGAAAATGGAGAGGCCATTTATCTGCTGTCGCAGATGGTGCAACGGTCGATATCAAACTGCACTTTGTTGTCGGTGCTCCGCAAAACGACGAGCTTAAGCCCGCCTATAGGGCAGCGGTCGATATCTTGCGAAAGGCCCCGTTCTCTCCGCAAATCTTCGAGGATGGGCAGATCGATCAGTTGGTTTCCCAGATTGAGGATGAAGTTCGGTCCCATGGACAGAGACAAATCTCTGATTGAGTATTGCCCTCCGAGCGGCTGGGGTTGGGATCGGCACTCTGCTGAGATAGACGAAGCACCCGTCGCCCCGTGATCAGACCTGGGGACGGGTCTGCCTCCCTTGGCTTTGGCCGCAGGGAACTCATTAGGTCAGCCCGTTCGACCGGAGCCGGTTGGCTTTTATCGTTTAGATTTCGGGGATTGGGCCAGTCGTACTGTATCGCGGAGGCAGTCCCTCATACATTTTTGCAAACAGATCAATCATTGCGTGGGTATAATTCACTAAGGCCTCCGTCCTTTTTGAAAGACTATCTATGTTGGTTTCATCTCTGATAAACTCGATGTGGCCATCTTTTACAATTCTATACATTTCAAAATACACGACATGATGAGTAAGGCTTATATCGATATGCGCCCGGGCGTGCCCCATTAAATCTCTAAGTTCAGTAAAATTTGTGATGTGGTTAATAGCAACTTCAATTTCTTCTTTGTGAATATTTAGAGGGCCTTCAGATCTTGCATAGCGCAAAATTGCTTTTATCTTTTCGCCCATTCTTCTGGGGAACTTCGGAACTATACCCCGATAGCATTCTAAATATGAGCATCTAATTGACATGTCTGTAAGTGCAAATTCGACCTGCGCATAACAAGTCATTACAACGCCACGCAAGTTATTCAGCCTATCCCCTAGCTCAGCTTTACGTTCGAAGGGGACATCAAGGCTCATAACGAAGGTGCTCCGTCTCGGGCAGGCGATTTCGGAACATGCGCCATTTTCGCATTCGAAGCCTACCGCCCGACCTCCCACACCGGCACGCCCACAGGCCGCCCCAGCCGGTCCCGCCGGAAGGTCTGGTTCCCGTAGCGGATCCAGGTGTCGCCGATCGCCTCGACGCGGCGCGCGTTGATCATCAGGCCGCCGCAGTAGTCAACGCGAACCACGCCGACGGTCGGGTGCACACCGAAGAGGTCGGTGGCCGTCCAGCCGAGGGCGACGGCGTCCTCGCCGAACCGATCGAGGAAGTCGATCGCAGCCTCGCGCATCTCCTGCCAGCGCAGCACCGAGAGCCCCGTACAAGGCGGTACCGTAGGCTTCATAGCCTCAAGCGCGTCACGCCACGCCTGTACGTCGGAAAGCGTGGGTCGGATCGGTGCGGGTGATGCCATGGGTCTCGCCGGATGTGGGCCGGCGGGGATAGGGGTGCGAGCTGGGTGGCGCAACACGGCTGTCGGCCGCCGGCCGCGCTACTCCACCGGCCGCAGCTTCGGCCCGGCGCCGGTGTGCGCGCCCGTGAAGTTCGGCCGCGTGGTGATCCGGTCCTTCCGCCCGCAGGCCGAGCAAACCAGCCGCAGCGCGACGTCGGGCACCGGCAGATCGTCCGGCAAGCCGTCGAACGACATCGCGCCGCTGTGCCCGCACTCGCAGAACGCCAGCAGCCCACGGGCGCCGTTCGCCTTGCTGTTGGCGATGGTGGCCGGCGGCTGCTCGATGCCGTCGGCGTCGTACCAGCGCCGCGGATTGCGCAGGTGCCTCGGAATGCCGGTCACTGGATCGTCGCCGAGCCCGGCGCGAGGCCCAACAGCGCGGCAAGCTTCATCAGGCCCGTGTCGGTCATCTCCTCGCCATTCACGAGCCACAGGCTCAGGTCGTCGCCAGTTGGCTCGACGTACAGGCCGATCGCGCGGAGGGCTCCGACGGCTTCGTGGAAGGGGTCGTCGCTCACGGTGGCATCGTCCGCGTCTTCGGGTTGAGCCGGTCTCGCATCTCTTTGCCGGTCTTGAAGACCAGCTTCGACTTCGCCTCGACCGAGACGGGCGCACCGGATCTCGGGTTGCGACCCATTCTCGCCCGCGCCTCCACAATGGTGAAGGCCCCGAACCCGCGCAGCTCGACACGATCGCCGGCCGCGATGGCGTCTGCGATCCGGCCTATGATGGCATTGACCACGGCCTCGCAGTCCTTCGCGTAGAGTTGCGGGTTCGCAGCGGCGATGCGCTGGACCAGTTCGGATCGGATCATGGCGGTGCGGCCGCCGTCGCTACCGTGCCGTCAGCGCGGCTTCGCCGGTCCGGCCGATCCCCACCCGTGGGCCTGGATCGCCTTGGTCAGCTTGCCCTGCATCTCAGGCGTCACCGACTGCATCCACTGCTGCGTTCCTACGAGCTGCGCTTGCGCGAGTTGAGGCTGAGCAGCGACCAGGCGCTTGCCGGTCGGCGTGGCGTAGAACGCGGCGATGACCTGCAGGTCGTCCTTGCCGAGGGCCGCAGCGAAGCCGCGTGCCTGGATGTCCAGCAACTCGTCGAAGTGTGCCGTGAGAGTGGGCAGCACCACCTCCTGAACCAAGGCCTGGGCCTGATCCTGCTGTTTGACCCCGATCTGCTGCATCATGCCGACCATGGGTGCCGCCATCGCGTTCAGCAGCGCGGTACGATCCCCCTGCATCTGCGCGACGACCTCGCGCGCCGCCTTCAGGGTCGCAGGATCAAGCGTAGCGGCCGGGGCAGCTGGCTTGGCTGCTGACTGCGCCATTGCCACGGTCGGGACGGAAACGGCGAGGCAATAAGCGATAAGGGCTAAGCGGCGCATTGGCTGATCCGATCGCGATTAGGGACGACGCAGCCCTGCGGCCGGACGCATGCTCTCGTACCATGCTCGATGTCGGCTGCATCAACCGCCAACGACGCCAGTGACGATCCACTCCGCAACGTTGACTTAACGGTGTCGCCCGGCCGACATGCCATGTCCGGCCTGTGCGCGCCCTTTGGCGAGTCGTGAGCCGGCTGGAACAAGGGATCAAGGCCGCGAGAAAGACCTAAGCCCAAAACGCCAACGGCCCCACCCCGGCAAGGGTGAGGCCGTCGAAATCGTAGGGCCTGTGAGGCCGGTTCCAACTCCTCACAAGCCATAGCTCCCGCCGGGAGTCAATCGGGGTCGCTTCCCGAGACGACGGCGCTTTGCCTTTTGCCGGGGACAGCTACCGCTGCGCCCCCTGCTTTGACGCGGCCCGAGCAGGGCTGTGACCGATGAACTATGCCTATGAGATCCGCCGACAGGCGGAGACGGCTCCGCGCGCCGCGCTGCCGGCTGTCGCGTCCGCGCTGTGGAAAGCGTTCGGCGAGGGGCACCTGTCTGAGACTGAGGCTGAGGCACTGGCCGGGCTGATCGAAGCCCGGCAATTGACCGAGCGTCCGACGGAGTTGCACCAGCGTCCCACAGATGCCCCCAGGAAGGCCGTAGGCTCCCGGCCGCGCACGGATGCCTCAATGGCCCGCCGACGGCGCTGGGCGGCCTCCGGGCGATTTCCACCGGGCATTGCGGCACGGTTTACCCTGGCCGAGCAGGCGGTGCTCGCCGTGATCGCAGTGGAGGTGGCGAAGCGGGGGGACTGCCGTCTAGCCGTCGGACACATCGCCGCGATTGCGGGCGTATCCGAGACGATGGTGCGGAATGCGATCCGTGAGGCTCGAACGCACGGCCTCCTCACCGTCGAGGAACGCCGCCTCGCTCGCTTCCGTAGCGATACCAACGTGGTCTGCATCGTGTCGCGGGAGTGGTGTGCCTGGCTGCGGCTCGCCCGATCCCCCGAGCGCGGTGCCGCGCCGTGTCAATCAGGGGGTGGGTGCAGATCCCCGCAGGGCACGAGTACTCCTGTTCCTTACCCTGTGAATTTAGAGGGCAGGAGAAGACAGAAGGGCTGCCGACAGTTGGCGAATGGCGCAGGCGATAAAGCTGCGTCTGACATCCGAAAGCTAGGCAGGACCGGTTGAGCCGTGTCGTGGAAGGACGAAAATGGACGACAAATCGACCGTGGCAGCGATGCAAGATGACCTATCGGCGAAAGTCGCGGAAGTTCAGCGCTTGGGCTCGGCGCTCGCTGCACGTGTCAGGTATGCTCAAGTCGTAAAACACCCTATCCCGGCCGAAAAGTTTATAGCTCTGATCCTTGCGGCGCGATTGCTCAAAGAATACGAGGCGCCATGGCCGCCATTGATGAAACAGGTTCTAAATGAACTCATGTTGCATTCTCAAGACTACAGAATGTGAGCCCTGTTCGGAGTAAGGTATAAACGGCTAGTGTGCTATCTGGGAAACACCTTCTCTGTTTCTAATTTGGCCTCCAGAAGTCCGTCGCTGAGTCGTTGATTGAATGGTAGCACGCCTAACCAAGCCGTTAACCGAAGGCCTTTGATGAATTAGGCCTCAAGTGCCTTTAGAGAGGGAGGATCATGGACCCGGCAACGAAGTACCTTTGGCAGAATTTGTCAGCTCTAGACGCTCCTGTTGAAGATCTTGAACCTAAAGCAAGTCCAGCCAAAGTGGTGCGGCTTGTTGAGCCCGTTGAAAACATCAGCGGCGGATCACTGCCGACGCCTCTCTCCTCATCAAAGGACTGGTCGAAGCTGATTGAGCGGGTTCGGCATGCGGCCAACCATGCTCGCGAAATCGAGGCTCAGGCTCAAGAACAGGAACTGCGCGTTCAGGAGGTGCTCGATCGCGTCCGCGAGGATGTCCGCAACGCCGCTGAGCGGGTTCGGGCTGCTGAGGCGCGCACCGTTGAAATTCAGAGCCGTGCCGACGCCTTGCTGAAGGCGGCAGACGAGAAAGTGAAGGCGGCTGAGGAACGGGCACGGATCGCGGAAGAGTGGCTGACACGCGTCTACGACACGATCGCAAGCGAGTTCACTATAGAGCCTGATGTGAAACGGACACCTTGAACCGATGCTGCGGAGCGGCTGATGATCTGATACACGCCAGGCCTCTCAACGCTTGCGCGCCGGCGGCGGTCGCGAACGCCGACAGGTAGCTCGGCACAGAGAGCACGTGATGACAGGCCGGTGTGGGCCAGTTCCCTGCACCGCGCCCGTGAAGCCTCGGGCCGGGTGATCGCATGAAGGTCGGATGCAGCGGGGAACAGGAACCGCCGACGCCGGCTTATGGCCTCTGTTTCAGACGGCCTACTGCAAGCGGGACGGACCCGTGTTTGCCTTGATCCAGTGCGGCGAGAGGATGTCGCCGTCTTCGGTGATGATCCAGGGCTGTGCGTCGTCGGCCTGCATGCTTTCGGCTGCAGCCGCGAGCGCCTCACGCAGTGTCGAGAATTCGCGTCCGAGCGCAGTACGAGCCTGCTCATGGCCCGGCCAGACGGTCAGCTCGGCACGCTTGTCGAGGTCGGCGAGTACCATGCACATGCTCCGGTTTATCGCAGGAGCGGGGATGTCTACCGCTGCACCATGATCTGCATGTGGCGATCTGGTTACTGAACCATGTCTTCAATTTCACGGGGGCGTGAGGACGGCTCCGCAGCCTTGCGGCTCTTTGAACCCACCGGTCGCTTCAGCGCCGTAGCCATTCGCTACCGGATTGTCCCAGTTCCTACACAGGCCAAAAATATCTTCGGGACCCGATCCTGAATGGGGGCGTTGGCCGGCGAAGTGACGCCTGATCAAGGCTCGTCGCAAGCCGGAGACCTGCCACATGGCCACCAAGTCGAAGACACTGCACGATGCGTTCTACGAGACCCTGAAAGACGTCTACTACGCCGAGAAGCAGTCGGTGAAAGCGCTCAAGAAGTCGGCTAAGGCCGCCGAGCATGCCGAGCTGAAACAGGCGTTCGAGACCCACGCCGAAGAGAGTGCCAACCAAGTCGAGCGCCTGCAGCAGGTGTTCGAGATCATCGGCAAGCCAGCCCGTGCCAAGACCTGCGAAGCGATGCAGGGCCTGACCTCCGAGATGGAGGAGGACCTAGAGGACTTCGGTGATACCCCGGCGGCTGATGCGGTGCTGGTCGGCTGCGCTCAGGCGGTCGAGCACTACGAGATCGCCCGTTACGGCACCCTGAAGACCTGGGCGAGCCAGCTTGGCTATGAGGACGCGGCCAAGCTCCTCGACGAGACCCTGCAGGAGGAGAAGAAGACCGACGCGCTCCTCTCTGAGATCGCCGAGAGCATCAACGTCGAGGGTTCTGAACAGCCCGAAGCCGAGGAAGATGCGGAGGTGCCGGAGAAGGCCGCGCCGCGCAAAGCTAGCAAGGCCAAGGCAGTTTGAGGGCCGCAGCCATGATCGACATCACGCAAATTCAGGAACACATGCCGGTCTCCGGTTCCGACGGTGGACACGTCGGCACGGTCGATCATCTCGATGGGCAGCGCATCAAGCTGACCCGCACTGACCCGGACGCGGAGGGCGTGCATCACTTCATCCATGTCGACTCGATAGACGCTGTCGAGAACGGTGAGGTGCGCTTGAACAGGACCGCTGCCGAAGCCAAGGACGAGTGGGGCACAGCGGAGTAGGCCTTGAGAACGCTATGCGGGAGGGGGGATGCCCTCTCCCGATCTCACAAGTTGTCCGACCCCCTGCCTGATTTAGGCTATGCCTATCCGCCCTGATTGGCTCGGGATGGTAACACCCTTCCCAATCAGCGGCTGACACCTTACCCCCCATACTCCCCCGTTACTCCTAGTCAGCAGCTGATCGGCTGGCCGAGGGCGCGAGGAACGAGGACAGAGCTGTCGAGCCGACCTTGACCTTCTTGGGGTTGCCCCGATCCAACGGTACGTAGCGACCGCGGTTGTCCTTCAGGCGGCGCCCCTCGGTGTACCAGCGCTGCGCAAGCCAGCCGTCGAGGTCGTCGAGCAGGCTGCCGACATGTCCGTCGAACAGCGCCGAGCAGACCTCGGGCGGGTAGCCGGCCGCGGTAAGGACCCGGACGAAGGGATCCTTGAATGACGCCCGATCGGCTTCGGTCCCGGCCTCCTCGTAGAACATCATCAAGGCATAGTAGGCAGCCCGCGCCATGTCGTCCCGACGCGGAGCATTCCTGTCGCGGCGCTTGGCGTCGGACCGGATCTGCGCCTTGGCATGGCGTTCGTTGCGCTGGATCTCGTACTTCGAGAGGAGCGCGGGCTTGATAGCGGTGGTGTCGGTGGTGGTCGCGAGGGACATCGGTACGGCTCCGGTTGGTGGAGCCCCTACGATCCAACCGCAGCATGAAAGTCGAAATGGCCTGAGCAGTCAGCGGTCGAAATTAATTTGCGTCAGCCGCTGATCGGATTGGGTTGCGCCTTACCTTGTCAGCCCATGTGCGCACGACATCGGCCCGACGTCGTGTCGTAAGACCATGAGGGGACGTACCAGCCGAGAGATAGGTGGCGGTCCTGCCGTGGGGGGAAGGCAGGACCGCCGCAGCAGATCGGGGGATCAGCCGGCTGTTGATGCAGCGTTGATGAGAATGCGCCTGACAAGTTGCTGAAGGATGAGCGACAACAAGGCGACAGGTCGTCGGCTTAGTGACGGAGGAAATGGAAAAAAAGCGGCCGGGGCGATGCCCCGGCCGCTTCGTCGCGTCGTGATGGTGGGCGGTGCTTAGCGGAGGAGCTGAAGCACGCCCTGCTGCGCGGTGTTGGCCAGCGAGAGCGCCGAGATGCCAAGCGACTGGCGCGTCGCCAAAGCCTGGGAGTTCGCAGCCTCCTCGTTCAGGTCGGCATCGGTGAGCTTGGAGGCACCGGTGTCGAGCACGTTCTGCAGGTTCTTGGTGAAGTCCTGCCGGTTCTGCACCACCGACAGGTTCGAGCCGAAGGTTGAGGCCTGCGAGCGCAGCGTCGTGGATGCGCTCGTCAGGCTGCTGAGCGTAGCGGTCACCGAGGCATCGAGAAGGAAGCTGCCCTTGCCGTCCGCCGTTGCGCCGGCGTCACCCGTGATCGCCTTGAGGCTGAGGCCGGTCGAGGTGGCATCGACGCCCTGGACGTCGAGGTTCGAGGTATCCTTCTCGTTGAAGGAGATGTGGAGCTTGTTCGAAGCCGCACTGCTCGACAGCAGGTTGGTGCCGTTGAAGCTCGAGTCCTTGGCGAGCTGGTCGATCTGCGTCAGCAGGCTGTTGTACTGCTTCGACAGGGAGGCCCGCTCCTTGACCCCGGTCACCGTCAGGTTCGAGCTCTGTCCGGCCGTCGAGGTGGTGCCGTACTGAGGACCCGCGTTGGCAGTGCCGCTGGTGAAGCCGAGGTTGGCCTGATCGGCGGGCGACGAGAACTCGATATCGGCGGTGGCGTTGACGACGATCTTCGTGCCGGTCACGTCCTTGCTGAACGCGTTGCCCGCGCCCTGAGCGCTGACAGCGCTGTTGAGCTTGGTGATGGCCGTGTCGATGGTGTCGCTGGCGGTCAGCGTGGTGTTGACCGCGGTGCCGTTCACTTCGAGATTGATCGTGTTGGCAGTAGCAGAGAAGGCGGCGCCAGCCGTTCCGGTGGTGGTGATCTGCGTGGCGAGCGCCTGGTTGGCGGTCGACTTGGCCGAGTCCACGAGCTTCTGGATCGAGGTCAGGCCCTGGTTGGCCGCCTGGATCGTCTGCACGCCGTTGGAGATGCTGTCGAGCAGGGTGCCGAGGTCCGAGGAGCGGTTCGACAGGCTCTGCGCCGTGAAGAAGTTGACCGGGTTGTCGAGGGCCGAGGAAACCTTCTTGCCGGTGGAGAGACGGTTCTGCGTTGTCGATGAAAGCGCCGCCGTATCCTGCAGCGAGAGCAGGTTCTGGCGGGTAGCAGCGGTGAGGGAGACGCCGGACATGAGATGAGATCCATACTTGATCAGAGGACCGGCTTTTTGCCGGCCTCGTGAACAAACATGTCGCCACCTACCGACGCGTTAAATCGACCCGTCAAATCGGGCAGGTCGAGCATTCAGCACGTGTTATTGGATCACTATACCCACGGGAGTTTAAACAACGTTAACAGATCGTGTCGATGGTCGTGGCGTCTCTAGAATGGAGTTGCCGGCATGGCGCTACGCATCGAACTGAAGCCCTCAGAGCGGTTAATCATCAACGGAGCGCTGATCCAAAACGGGGATCGCCGGTCGGTCTTCCTCGTCGAGACGCCGTGCAGGTTCCTGCGCGAGAGCGAGATCATCCGCGAAGCGGACGCCGACACGGCGAGTAAGAAGCTCTGCGTGACCCTGCAGGTCATTTATCTCGATGAGAGTGCTGCGGAGGCAGAGAACCTCCTTGTGCTGCAGTCGACCGAGATCCTGAAGACGATCCCAGGCTCGGCGCCGTATCTCGTCGCGATCCACGACGCGCTCGCGGCCAAGCAGTACCACTTGGCGATCAAGACCGGACGGAAGCTCATTGCCCACGAGGATGAGCTGAGTCGGTAGAGGCTGCAAACCGTAATCACTCATCCAGCTAACAAGCCGTTGACCGGATCAGATTGCCAAAAGATGGGCGACGAAACGACGGCTCTGGTCGTGGCGCTCGCGACAGAGAACGCGGAGCTGCGCGCAGCGCTCGCTCAGGCGCAGGAACTCCTGATCGAGACCGCCGTGGATGCAGGCGAGATGCACGCGCGCGTCGACGAGTTGCAGGCCGAGTTGACCAAAATGCTTGCCGAGCGCTCCTGTGCGCTCCTGCAAGACGGCGGGAAAAATGCCGTTTGGATCAACCTCACAGGATCATGAGACTTCAAGTTTGGAGCGAAACTTTCTCCCATTTTGATCCGTACCCGTACCACGGGCCAACGGCTTAGCTTATGCGGTTGTCCTAGGTATCTCCCCGGGCTTGTTAGATATCGGCACTCTATGTCCCTCAATCACCAACCTGGACACCCATCGCGCCGTCCGCGCCCATCCTTGGTTGTCGCCATGTGCCTCCTGCCGGTCCTACTCTGGATCGCCATCTACCTGGTGAACGGGAAGTTCGTCTGGTTCTGACACCATCGCCTCGCCCTCGGCACCTTTATTTCCTAGGACGGAGATACTGCGCGAGAAGGAACCCGCCTTGCAGAGCGATCAGATAGGCGACGAGGATCAGGAATTCCAGTGCGCCGAACTTCCATCGGGCGAGGCAGACTGCAATGTATGCGAATGTGAGGCACCCTGAGATCAACAGGATCATTGAAGGACGATAATACCACCCTAGTGCGATCCCAACGGCAAGCAGAAGCGCGGATGTGATCATACCGTCCCAATCACATCCTTGCCGTTTCAAGCTTCTTAACACAGCCCCTCAAAACGATCATCGGCGAATGCACCGAAAAAGGGCTCACGCCGGATTTGCCAAGGGTCGGAAGCCGATGGCATGCCGCGCTAGATTTTGAACGAAAATGCACCGCGGGGCCGGGTAGGTTCCATATATCATCGACCCCTACGCCTGACCGCTACGAGCGCTCAACGGTTGGCATACTGAATGCATTATGCCGTTATGGCCAGACGACTTCGTGATGCCGTTGATATCTGCGAGAGACTAGAGCGCATCGCCGGCGCCCTGGATCAGCCCGTGGCAGCGCTGTTCGATGTAGAGAACCTGAGCGCACGGGCTGCAGAAGCGCTCGCCCTTGCCCGAGCCTTCGACACCATTGACGACCGTCAGGCCCGAGCCCGATGCATCGCCTTCGTGAACTCTGAAGCTGAGCGGGAGCGGCGCGACTGACTTCGCTCCAGTCAGATGAGCTTGTTGCCCAACCCGTCTGAGCGGTAGCGATGTGACGCCTATGGTCGCCGCCGACCTCGTTCCTCGTCGGCCACCGCCTCCACGGCCGCGATCGCGTTCTCAAGCTCCGCGATCCGCTTCAGCGTACTGTCTGCCGGCATGGTTTCGTACTGAGCGGCTTCCATGATGAGGTCGCGTTGGCGTGCCTTGAGACGGTCTAGGAGGGTATTGAGCTTGTCCATGGCGCGCTGTAGCGAGGCGTGCCTTCCTCGACAACACGGCACCCACCAGCAGCTTTCAGTGCGTATGGTGTGATACGCCTGCGACTACCGTGCTTCTTGCCGTGACGCTGCCGTACCTTACCGTACACAACCGTGGCCTTGCCGCGGAGCTACGATGGCCCTCACCGGGCGGGCCACAGGCGGCCACAACAGGCCCAGCGAAAGCCCACCATTCGAGGGTACTCACACCACACGCACTGAAGTTGTTCCGCCCAGCGCTCGACAATCGCACCATGTCACCTAAACTCCTTGCTGGGATGCCACGCGTCGCCTTCCACGATTTTCTCGGTGGGCAATCGGCATCCAATAAGGGCGATCAATGACCCCCGCCCCTCCGCGCCCTCGCTATCAGCGGATATTCTTTGCTGGCGGTCGTGGGCTCATCGCTGTTCCTCTTCTGGCCGAGTCACTGGCTCGCCCCGCTTATCGACCCGTTCTTCAAGCGATATCGCAGCTCGCATTCCTCAAGCAGCTGGAGCGCTGGATAGCTACCAAGCCCCGATGGCTCATTCTCGCGGTCATCGCAGTCCCTTTTCTGGGAGTGGAACCGCTCAAGGTGGTGGGCCTCCTCTGGATTGGGGAAGGACTGATCCTGCGCGGCCTCGGACTGCTCGCCTTTGCCTACGGCGCGAGCTTCGTTCTCGTTGAGCGCATTTATCACGCGGGACGGGACAAGCTCCGCACCTACCACTGGCTCGCCGTAAGTCTCGACTTTGTCACGGGTATCCGCGATGCCGTGCTCGCAAACCTGCGCAAAACACGAGCTTGGCAAATGGCGGAAACGACTGCCCGCGCAGCCGCGCACTCAGCCCGTGCCTCGCTTCACTGGATGAAAGCGCAGATGCAGCGCATCCGACGTCCTCGACAGGCATAACGGCTGCGCTGGATCACCCCAAAATTTGGGCGATGACAATATCGAACGCGAGCACAGGCTCTTTATGACATCCGGAGTGGAGGTAGGATCGAATGAGGTCATCCTGTCTCGCAGTTATGGAGACGGTGATGGTTCTGCGCACGGCCATGGACGAACTCTGCGCTGTGAGAGAATTCCTTACAAGTCATATCCTTGTCACAGCGACAGCTTTCCTCCGCTTCCTACCTGTAAGTCTCTGTCCCAACGAGCAACCTGCAAACGGACGTTTTCGGGTTCTGCAGAGGGTCGATAGCAGCTTGAGCGATATGTCAGATACCCGACCGTTTTTTCGACAGTCGCTTCGTTTGCGTGACGCGAAGCTGCGGAATTGAATATAGGCTTCCAGCCATGGATTGAGGCGGCTGCACCGTACCATGGGAAGTCAGGCGACCGCGGCGTTTCTCGATGCCTGCAGGAACCCAAGACCGAAGCGGCTGGCGAACACGTCTGCGGGCATCGGCTTACCGAACAGGTAGCCCTGTCCCTCCTGGCAGCCCTTCTCCCGTAGACAGGCGTGCTCAGCTGCCGTCTCGATACCCTCGGCGATTACAGCTAGATCGAACCCACGCCCAAGCTGCATGATCGCTCGCACGATCGTTACGTCCTGGCGCGAGGCAAGCATGCCGGTCACGAACGATCGATCGATCTTCAGCCGGGTGAGCGGGAAACGCTTGAGCAGGCTGAGCGAGGCGTAGCCGGTGCCGTAGTCGTCAAAGGCGATACCGACGCCCGCCTCTCGTAGGCTGCGCAGCGCGGCAACCAGCTCAGCATCGTGGTGCAGAACGATGTTTTCGGTAATCTCCAGCTCCAAGTAGGCGGCAGGCAAACCGACCTCCCGCAAGGTGGTACGCACCGTTTCGGCCAAGTCACCGCGCTGAACCTGGGCGCCGCACAGGTTCACTCCCATGCGGAACTCGGATGCTCCTACCCCGCGCCACGCCGCGGCCTGCGTGCAAGCGGTGCGGAGCACCCAGTCACCCACCTGCGCAGCGTAGCGGCTGGTATCGAGCACGTCGAGGAATGCTGCAGGTGCGAGCAGGCCGCGTTCGGGATGCTGCCAGCGGATCAGCGCCTCTGCCCCAACGAGCGCACCGTCGCTGAGGTGCACCTGTGGTTGGTAGAACAGTACGAACTCGTCGCGTTCGATGGCCCGACCGAGTTCGTCCCGGCAAGCACGGACGCGCTGCGCCTGTTGCCGCAGCACAGGGGTGAACAACCGATGGCAGTGCCGACCATCGCCCTTGGCCTGGTACAGGGCGAGATCCGCGCACGACAGTAGGTCGTCAGCGCTGTCGCCGTGCGCCGGCGCCAGGGCGATACCGATGCTGGTGCTAAGCCGAAGCGTCTGTCCCTCGTGCTCGAACGCTTCCGCAACCGTGGCAATGATCGTATCCGCCACCTCGGCTGCACGCAGTGGATCACCCATATCGGGCATGAGCAACACGAACTCGTCACCACCGAGCCGTGAGACCGTATCGGTGGGTCGGACGCAGGCGAGTAGGCGGGCCGCCATCACCTTGAGAGCGGCGTCACCGGTGGCATGCCCGTGACTGTCGTTGATCTCTTTGAAGCCGTCGAGGTCGAACATCAGCACCGACACGGCACGTGCGGCAGCGACGATCTCGGTAAGCCGCTCGCGCAGGACCGCACGGTTGGGCAGCTCGGTGAGCGGGTCGAGGTGAGCGAGGCGGAATAGATGTTCCTCGTTGGCGCGTCGTTCGCGGATGTCGCGCATGATCGCGCCAAAGGTCGCGCGGCCCTCCTCCTGCCACTGCGAAAGCGACAGCTCGATCGGAAACTCGGTTCCGTCCTTGTGGCGTGCCGGCAGCTCGACGGTCTTGCCGACGAGCCGAGGTTTACCACCGCCCGCAACCCGATGCAGACCACCTCCATGACCGCCGCGCATCCGCTCGGGCACGATCAGGTCGATGGGTTGCCCGACTGCCTCCGCAGCAGTGTGGCCAAACAGCCGCTCGGCGGCGACGTTCCAGAAGTTGATGCGCCCCTTTGCATCGGCACAGACGATGCCGTCCGGCGATGTCGATGCGATCTGAACGAAGCGGGATTGGCTTGCCCGCTGGGCGACCTCCAGCCGGCGCATCTCCAAGCGGTCGAGCGTGAGATCGGCCAACTGCTGCAGGATCTGCCGATCTCCATTGGAGAAACCATTGCGCGGCCGCGTGTCAGCGAGGCAGAGCGTGCCGACGGCATTGCCTGAGGGCGCGCGCAGGGGGATCCCTGCGTAGAAGCGGATATGCGGCGGCCCCGTGACGAGCGGGTTGTCATGGAAGCGCGGATCCAAGGCTGCGTCGAGAACGACGAGGGCGTCAGTCTGCGTGATGGTGTGCGAGCAGAATGCGACCTCGCGGCTGGTCTCGCATAGGCTGAGACCGACCTTGGCATGGAACACCTGCCGATCACGGTCGAGCAGAGACACGAACGCGGTCGGAACCTGAAACAGGCGCGCGGCCAAATTGACGATCTGACTGAAGGCCGGTGCGGGTGCCGAGCCGATGAGATCGTACTCAGCGAGCGCCGCGACGCGGGCGTCTTCGGCGAAGAGGATAGGAGTCGGCCGCACCGCAGAAACCTGATGATGGTGTTCCGCCATGATCCTACCGACCGGTCGTTAAGAGACACCTTCCGGCTTTCGCTGACGTTGGACAGTCCTTACCAAAATAAACCATCCACGACCCTCGACCGGTCACCATGGCGATGTGTCGAGGGTCGCGTGGATCGAGGCAGGAATGTCACCGAGCTACGCAGACACTTTACGAAGACCTTCCTGTCGCATTCGTCCGTTCGAATGAGGGTAACTCTCAGTCCTGCTTGCTCATCAGGACGTCGAGCTTGTCGATGCGGGCAGGCTCCGCAAGAAGGGCGTTCGAACGCTTCATAAGGATCGCGGCGCCTTCGCCGGTGAGATGAGCCTCGCGTCCTGCCTCGTCCGGGAATGCCTCGAAGATGCCAAAGGTCGAATGGCTTAGGCGGACCCCGTACCAGGGAGAGGTGGCCGGCTCGCGTACGACGCAGGCCAGGATATCGCGCAAGAGGTCCTCGACCTCCGCCTCGCGTCCAGGTTTGGCCTCAAGGTGGATGTGGAGCGCCTTCGGGGTGGTTCTGCCCGCATCGCCCCGCATCGCCGCCGGACGATGCGGTAGTCCCTTGACGATGGCACCGAGTAGCAGGCCGGCTCCGGCAACGAACGCTCCCGTCAGCAGCGGATTAAGGGCCGCCTTCGTGTAGAGGCTGGTCTCCATGACGCGCCCCTCGTAGTTGCCGCGCTCCTCCAAAGCCTCGGTTGGGACGTCGAGGCCGCTCCTGTCGCGCTCGCGGCGAGAGGGCTTTCCGCTCGGCGTACCGGGAATGACGCTGGCGTTCATGCCCTTGTCCGTCAGGCCGGGGGCGAGATGTGCCATCTCGGCCACCGCCTTGGCACCTCCGCCGACGAACACGTCTCGCACGGGTTTCACGGCAGCCGTCAGGATCGCCTCGGCTACGGCCCCTGCCGCATAGACCGGCGGGACGTGGTGGGGCTCGCTGTCGAGATAGTTCTTGGCGTTGACCGTAAACGGGGTGTCGATCTGCCCGGGCTTGATCAAGGTCACCGAAACGGGCGCGTCTTCGTCTTCCAGCTCCATCCGCAGGGCGTCGGTGAAGCCCTTCACCGCGTGCTTGGAGGCGGAGTAGGCGCCCTGAAGCGGCACCGCGCGCTCGGAGACCTCGCTCCCGACGTTGATGAGCGCACCGCCATGCTGCTTCAGGTGCCGGATCGCTTCCAGCGAGCCGTGAACCAGGCCCCAGACGTTGGTGTCGAACAGCCGGCGCATATCATCGACGGAGATTTCGTCGAGCCGCCCGTACATGCCGATGCCGGCGTTGTTCACCCAGGTGTCGAAGCCACCAAAGGTCGCGCGGGCCTCATCCGCGATGCGGGTCAGATCCTCGGGTCTGGCGACATCGGCGACGACGACGTGTGCCCGTCCGCCCTTGCCTCGGATTTCCTCAGCGAGTTGGTGGAGCGCGCCTTCGCTGCGCGCCGCAAGCACGACCTTGGCTCCGCGTTCCGCAGCCATGCGGGCTGTCGCCAGCCCGATCCCGGAGGACGCGCCCGTGATGACCATGACCTGATCGGACAGGGGCTTCAGATTTGGTTTCATGACGGCTTTTCCCGGGGGAGTGGCTAGGAGTGAGTGAGAGTGCGGCGGCATCGCCTGCCGACGGAAAAGGCCCGGACGGCGCTTGCGCATCCTGTCCGGGCCCCTTTCAAGCAGACATCCGTTCGGAGTTCCGGAGGATCAGTCCTCCGACTTCTTCCGCGCCCCGGTGGAACCGGTGCTGCTTGCGCCCGAGAACGCTTCCTTGAGCTCCTTAGCGGCGAGCGTCTGGGCCTTCTCCGCGTCAGGCACCAACGGCGCCATGCCGAAGAACTCGTGCGTCACGCCCTCGTAGGTCTTGTGCGTGACCTCGACGCCGGCCTTCTTGAGCTTCTCGGACAGGAGCTTGCCGTCGGATGCGAGCGGATCGATCTCGGCGTTGATGACGGTGGCCGACGGAAGGCCCTTGAGGTCGGCCTTGCCGATGACGTCGAGGCGCGGGTCCTGCTTGTCCTGCGGGCCGTTGAGCGTCTTGTCGAAGTACCACAGCAGGTCGGCCGAGCTCAACGGCGCGGTCATCTTGTGCTCGCGATACGAGGGCGTCTCGGTGTCGACGCCGGCGACCGGATAGACCAGCAGCATGTGAAGCGGTGCCTGGAGCTTCATGTCGCGCGCGGCGATGGCCACGTTGATCGCAAGGTTGCCGCCGGCGCTCTCGCCCGCCACCGCGACGCGCTTGGTGTCGGCGTTGAACTGGCCGCCGTTCTCGACCACCCACTTGTAGGCGGCGATCGCGTCCTCGCCCTGGGCCGGGAACTTGGCCTCGGGCGCGTGACGGTACTCGGCCGACACCACGATGGCTCCGGTCTTGTGCGCCAGCGCCATCGCGGACGCCTCGTAGGTCTCGATGTCGGCGATGACAAAGCCGCCACCGTGCCAGTACACGATCACCGGGAGCGGACCGGAGCCGGTGGTTTCGGGGGTGTAGATCCGAACCGGCTGGGTTCCGCCACCGGTCGGGAAGGTCATGTCCTTCTTGGACACCTTCATGGCCGCCATCAGCGCTACCGGGTCTTTACCCTCGGCCTTGAGCACGGCCTTGACCGCGTCGGCGGGCGTTGGCTGCTTGCGGGCCTCCTCGACGGAGAGCTTGGCGACCGGTTTCACGCCGAGCTTCTGCAACTCCTTGAGAACCTGGCCCATGGGCTTGTCGGCCTCGCGCATCTCCTGCGCCTGGGCGGCCTTCTCGTCCTTGGCGAACACGGGGGAAGCGGCAAGCAGGCCAAGGCCGAGTAGGGCCGCCAACGATACGGATGTGAAGGCGGTTTGCTTCGTCGCGTTCATAGGATCTCCTGGGACCGCATGATGCGGCGCCCGGATAGAACCCTGCTGCGCTCCAGTGGTTCGGCTGAAGATCCTAAACGCCAAATGAGACCCATAACCAGCGTTGAACGCGCTAAGACGCACATGCCGTAGAAAACCGTTCTTTACCGTTCTGGGCCGCCGGCGTTTTCACACAGCTTGGACCCAACTTGGACATCTGTCCTATCGGCTCAGATGTCGGCAATCCGACCGTTTTCCCGACTTGTACGGCTGCGTGCAGCAATACCCGAGAAAGGTGGGAAGCAGTCCTTGCTGGCGCGGCCGAAAGAAGACCTCGCTTCGCCGGGATAAACGGCGGAGCATGGATCGTCGACCGCCCCCTTCGTTCCTACTGCTGCGCCTCACGGGCCTTGCGGGCCATCTCGTTGAGGGTCGTCACCGCTTCGTCGAAGCGGTGTTCCGCCTCGGCTTGACGCTGGAAGCCGACCCGCTGCACCAGGATCTCACGCGGGGTGGGCTGCTCTTGGAAGAGCGACATGACCTCGTCGATGAAGTCGGCCAGTGGCAGGTATCCCTGGCGTGTCGCCTGTCCCGCGGTGAGATCGGTCTGCACCGCCGGCGGCACCAACTCGATGACCTCGACCTTGCCCTTGAGTGCCTCGCGTAGCGCGACCGTGTAACTGTGCAGGGCGGCCTTGGTCGCCGAGTAGGTCGGGGCCGACACGAGCGGCACGAAGGCGAGGCCTGAGGTGACGTTCACCAGGGCGGCATCGGGCTGCCGGCCGAGATGCTCGATCAGGGCGTCGGTGAGCCGGATGGGACCGAGCAGGTTGGTGATGACCGTCGCCTCCGCGTCCGAGAGGTCGCGAGGCTGGTCCAGCGCCTCGAAGCGCATGATCCCGGCGTTGTTGACGACCACGTTGAGGGCCGGGTGCTCGGCCATCACGCGCCGCGCGAAGTCGGCCACGCCCTCGGCGCCGTCGGCATCGAACGCCATGGCATGCATATTCGCGCGTCCCGCAATCGTCCGCTGCAGCGCCTCCGCCCGCCTGCCGGCGACGATGACGGTGTTGCCGATGTCATGGAAGCGTTGGGCGAGGGCTTGGCCGATGCCGGAGCCGCCGCCGGTGATGAGGATGGTGTTCCCTGACGTCTTCATGTGGGCGACCTTCGTTGTTGCCGCCCATGAGGTTATGGCCCATGCTCTCCGAACCGAAGTAGGCACCAAAAAGATTTATACGCACCAAACAGAGAGTGTCGCATGCGTCGGGCGGAGGCTGATCCACGGATCGAGGCGCGTCGGAAGGAACCGGTCCCGGCCGAGACCGACCCGATCATCGAGGCGTTGGTCCAGGACATCATCGGCAAGGTGGCCGACAAATGGACCATGCTGATCCTCGAAGCCCTGCACGAGCGCGGCACGCTGCGTTTCACCCAACTCGGCAAGGCGGTCGGCCGTATAAGCCAGAAGATGCTGACCCAGACAGTTCGCCAGATGGAACAGGACGGCTTGGTGCGTCGGACGGTGCATCCGGTGATCCCGCCCCACGTGGACTACGCGCTCACGCCGCTCGGCGAGAGCCTGGGTGCCGCCTTCTGCGGTGTGTGGATCTGGGCGGAGACACACCATGCCGAGATCAAGCGGGCACGCGAGGCTTTCGCGTCGCGGGAGTGCCGACGACCCGTGCAGGCGTGACTCGGTCTTATCTAGAGGCTGACCGTAGCCCGCTGGGTCTGCGTTAGGGTGCCTGCAAGCGGACCTTCCGAAGGTCTGCAAAGGGTCGTAGGCGGAATGGCCGGTCGGGGGGCAACAGAGCCTTCGCCCTTCGTTCCAGGACAGACGTTCCGCCACGACCCGTTGCAGGCAAGGTCATCAGGCTTCCACCCCATCCAACCCGCTGGAGGACCAAACCTCGCCCTATCCAGAATTGAACGCCTACGTACTTTACAACCCATAGTTGCATAGTATCGTAGCTAGCACCGCTGGGCGATGGTGATCGTGAGTGACCGCCCGCTGGATCAAGCCTGTGTTCCGCGTCGTCGTGCTGAAGTCAGCACCTGATCGTAGGGGGCATAACATGGTGGTGGTACTCGACCCTCGGACTGGCAAACTCGTCCAGATCCGTGTCCCACCTCGACCGCCGCCGAAGCCTACGACGTAGCGCGCAAGAAGCAGTCTGAGGGGGGGGCGAGGCTGCGGCTATTCAGTTGAGTTGCAGCCGCGATCCATCACCCCGGGCCAACGCTCGACCAACCTTGAACAGGGCAGCTTTGACCTCCCTCAAACCTGACGTCGCATCGTGCTGCTCCATCAGCGAGTGTACGATGAGGAGGTGATCCGCGATGGTGTCGAGGGGCAACACGGCCTGCGTAGCTGTGTGGGTCGGCGGCGGGATGAACCTCTCGATCCCACCATACGCTGCGATCTCACGCGCCTCAGTTGGAGCAAACTCGGTCATGGACCCGAGATAACCGAGGAATGAGCGTCCAGGCGGACCAAACGAGGGAACGCCTCCGGCCGCAAGCCACCGCACCGACCCGTCCGCACACTGGATGCGAAACCGCACACTGAACTCGGCCTGTGCCTGAGCAGCCTCTAACAGGATGGCCCTGACAGCACCCTGGTCGCTTTCCAGGACGGGCGTGGTCCAGCTGTCCCGGTATGCCGCCTCACGCGTCTGTCCGGTGTAAGAGCACCATTCCGGGCAGATGTACGTGACTTCACCCTGAGCGTCGGTCGTGAAGATCACCAGCACCTCCCGCTTCAGTTCGCATGGGCCACCATCCTGGCACAATCTTTGAACACACAAGTCGTTTGCGCTACAATCATGCGCGTTAGTGTCCCCCTATCACCTCAAACGGATGATCTTTGGAGGGTGATGTGCTAAGCGAGAAAAATGTTTGTCATGAGAACTTGAAGCGGATTGCAGATACGCTTCGTATCTCTGTGGATGATTTTTATGTAAACAGCGAGTATTATAAAAAGCACGAGCAGACTGATCGAATGTTGATTTTGTGGGAAAAACTATCGACTAGCAGGATGCGTGAAGACGCGCTCGATGCCATCCGTAGCATTGCTCGAAAAAATAATAGAGTAATATATAAAAATTATCAAATCAAGAGTTACAGACAGTACTCAGCTAGAATGTGCCTTCCGTTGCTTGTTCGAGGTACTCTTGAGCCACACAGGATCGGGTTTGATCCTTTAGCACAGGCGGCGCAACGTTTCCTTCCTCGGGAGACGGCCTTACCGCTTTATTGTACGAAGCGCCTACAAGCGGACCTTCCCAAGGACTGCTTTGGGTCGATAGCAACCCGAACGACGTGTCTGATATCCGACCGTTTTGCGGACATACCCGATCGGCCGATCCCGAGGCGCCTCAAACCCGCTCAAATGTGTCGGGAAAACGTGTCGGCAAAACTAATGCGTGGAAAACGTTATTTTTGATCCTTACATCCCGCCCTCAAAGAGGGAGGTGTATATACCGAAACTGCTTGACCAATACGTGTTTCGGTATACACCCAAAACATGAGGTTTTTCGCGACCGAACCGAAGCGGACGGCGAACGTCGCGAAGCATGGGTTTGACCCTGCCGATTTTGTGGAGGCGTTCAGCTTCGACCGCTATCTCAGCTGCGAGACCACGCCGAGCCGCACGGGCCGCAAGCGCAATCTGCTGATCGGCACCTGGCGCGGTGAAGCCGTTGTCGTCGTCATCATCTCACCGCTTGGTAACGAGGCCTGCGACGTGGTGAGCGTCCGTCATGCCAGCGAAAAGGAAAGGGCAGCCTATGACCGCTCCTGAGCACGCTACCGGCTACGTGCCGAACCCCAGCTACTCACAAGAGGATTGGGACGAGGTCTCCGACACGCCCGAATTGACGGACGGGGAGATTGCCGAGCTGCGACCGAACGGCGAGGGACTGCCTACGGATCTCGCCGACGCGTTCAAGCGACTGGCCGGTCGCCCGAAGTCCGAGGCCAAGGCTGTCCCGGTCTCGTTGCGCGTGCCGCCCAACGTGCTGGCGGCCTACAAGGCTGCAGGGGCAGGCTGGCAAACTCGAATGAACGAGGCACTGGCCGCTGCACTCGCACCGAAAAAAATGAAGCTCCGGTGGCGCACGAAGATGAAAGCCTTCAAGCGCGGGAAAAAACGAGGCCGCATCGGCATGACTGCCCGTAAAGGAAAGGCCGCCTAGACCGCCTCGACAAGCGCACCCCAGTGCATACATTGCCGGGATGCGCGCTGCCCTCGTCGCCCTCGCCTTAGTCGGTTCGGTCACAGTCGCCAGCGCAGCAAATGCGCCGAAGGCGATGCAAGGCATCTGGACTGGCACCGCGCTCGAATGCGAGGCGTATCGAGCCAATCCTAAGTCGCTTGGTAAAGACACAGCCGTGTTGCGCATCGCCGCTGATCGCATTTCCGGGGCGACGAACGGCACGGTGCTGAACGTCACCGGGCCGGCATCATTCCAGGCCAGCGGCAGTGAAATTGCTGGCGTCCCAATGGTCTACGAACTGAGAGACGGCAGCATCCTCGCCGAGACGATCGGCGATGCAAGGGCCGCGTCCCTCTACCTGCGCTGCTCCCGCTAACGCGCCGCTGTTTGGACGTTGCGCAGCATCTCGTTGTTGCTCCGGTTCGCGGCGCGCTCGAAATGCTCGGCCGCCTTTTGCGGGTCCGTCACACCGTGGATCGTCACGTTGGTCGGCGAGTTCACGTTCATGCTCGACTGATTGTTCGTGGTCGAGGTTGCTCCGAGTGGAGCGGAACGAAGGTAGGCATTCACGTCAAAGCTGCCGGGATTGAAGCCGCCGGCGATCGGCCGGGGGGCAACCGGTGCTGCGGTAGTACCTGATCCGCTCGATAGGAAGCGAGCGACCCGCGCGGCCTCGTCGCGCTC
Source organism: Methylobacterium sp. E-041 (assembly GCF_022829665.1). NCBI lineage: Bacteria > Pseudomonadati > Pseudomonadota > Alphaproteobacteria > Hyphomicrobiales > Methylobacteriaceae > Methylobacterium > Methylobacterium sp. E-041. The sequence goes on from NZ_JAKSYQ010000180.1 coordinate 119,857, forward strand.
CATTTTAGCAACGTGGGATCGAACCGTCCCATGCCCATCGCTGGCATCGTAGCGCCCAGGGCGCCCCGCGTTGATCGTGGAGTAGAGATCCAACAGCCCCATACCAGGCTTAAACCCACGGCTTTTCAGATACCGCACGACCGCAGGCATCTGCTCCTTGAACGTCTGCTTATCATTGGCGCCATACATCGCTCTTTCAGGACCACCAAACTGAATGAGGCCATGATACCGATTGCCTGTTCCCCCATGCACGCTAGGGCTGAACTTACTCTCGTATGATATGACCGTGGCAAGATCCTTTGGACTAGTGCCGAGTTCCTTCGCCGCCTGCCGCAAAACGTCGGCATTCTCGCCGGTGAAGTTGTAATCCGACTTATCCTGCTTCGGGCCTAAACCAACGGCGCGCTTCATTGCATCGATACCGCGGCGCAAAAGTCCGGGCTTAGCCTTTCCTGTGTCGTTCGCCGGTTCCTGTCCCAGGTAGCTCGCGCCACCGATCGCGGCGCCCTCCGCGGCCTGAGCCGATCCACCGAGCAGCTTGCCCGCGAGTCCACCACCGAACATGAAGTCCATGTACTTGCCGACTGGCCCCGCCATCATCGCGGCGTTGAGCTTGTATAGGTAGTCGAGCAGCACCTTAACCACCTCGACAACCTTTTCGATGTAGCTGTAGGTCTTGAGCCAGAAGTCTCCAAATAGCTTGCCTTTGTCGGTCGTCCAATCCGCGATCACGACGAGCTTATCGCCGACCCATTCTAAGGCTTTCGCCAAGCTCTGCATGATCCCGGTGAGCGTTTCCGAGTGAGCGTCAATCCAGTCTCGGAAGCCTTTCACCACTCGCTCAATAGCAGGAGCGAAGGTTTGCGTGATCTTCTGGCCGACAACTTCGATGACGGCGCTGAACGAACCGTAAGCCTGTGAGATCTTGGCTGCATTCGATGCGACTTCATTGCCGTTGACCCCGAGGGACCGCTGAAGCGCCTTGTACTCCTTCGCGAACTTCTCCCGCTCGGGTCGCGTCCTATTCCAGTGCTCGTAGTCTTCTTCCGAGATGCCAAGGATACCGGCCACTTGGGAGCCGGAGAAGTGCGGGTGCCGCTTGGTGATGGCGTCGATGCCGTTGCTGAGAACGTCGCTGGCGTCCCCCTTGGTATCGACGCCGTAGTTCTTCAGCATGGCATCGACGCCGGGGTTCGTGCGGCGAGCCTTGGCGAAGCTCTCCAGCATTCCCATCGCGCGAGCGGCCGAACTGCCTGTCTGCTCAAAGGCGTGGCCGAGCGCCTTGATGTTGTTGACGGATGCACCGGTTCGGCCGGCGACGTAGTAGAGCCGATCGAACTCGCCGAGTGACTTTTGCAGGTGTACTGCGAGAGCAGTCATTGCAGCGGTCGCGACTGCGGCAAACGCCAAGAGGCCAGTAGACGCGAGCCTCGCCGTCGCTGCCATGCCTTCGGCGCGTCGCGCCAGTTCGGCGGCGCGCCGTGCGCCAGCCTCGTGGGCATCGCGCTCGGTCTTCTCTAGGCCGACAACGGCGCGCTCGGTCTTGCCGATCGCTTCCTGCGTTTTTTTGAAGCTGGCTTCATCGGCCTTCCAACCGAGTGCAATGATAAAGCTTTTTAGAACGTCGTTTGACATGCCTAATATTCCTTCGGTCCGACAATGTACGTGATGGCTTCCCGAAGTTTCCCCGTGTCAACAAGTGGGGTCATCGGTCCAGGCGAGCGCCTGTTTTTCTTTCGATGCAGTCGGGCATAGACAGTGCGCGCGGCGAGCGGCGGGGCGATCCCGTCCGTGATGACGCCGCGGACGCTGCTCTGCGCGAGCAGGCCGACACGCTGTAGGGCTTTCGCCCCCTCGGCCTTGCCCGCCGTCCGGTTGCCGCTCGAAACCGTAGCCTCAACCGCGCGGGAGGCCCCCTTCGCGAGCTCGTCGGTGATCTTGTCTTGAATGCGCTCGATGCCGGGAAACAGGAACGGGCGAGCTGGGATGTTCGCTTCCGGGGCGCCGAACTCGTGGATGTAGCCGAGCGCCGCGTTCGTAAGGTCGCTGTCGGCGTGCGTGCCGGCCTCCGCCGGAATGCCGACCACGACTTCCATCGAGGCGAGGTCGCGCAAAGCGCGATCAAGCTCCTTCGTCAGGTCTTTCCCGCGCTCGACTGGCATCAGGCGGCCCCTCTCGGCGGATCGGCTGGCGGCGGCACCAGGGTCGCGGGATAGGACGACGCGTAGTTCAGGGTCTGCGCCATCGCGTGGCAGTAGGCGTCGAGGCAATCCATCAACTCGGCCTCGTGCTGGGGCTCGGCCGTCATCGACAGCACGGATCTATCCAGCACGCCCGCGGCCCTCAGGACCACCCTGAAGGGGCCTGAGCGTTCCTCACCGGGGCAAGTCGCAACGACGATGCGAACGGCGCCTACGGTCCACATGTGCGCAAGCTCAACATAGGTGCGCGGCACGTCGGGCGCCGTCTCCACGGCTATCGGACGGCGGCGGAGCGGGACCACTTCACCCATCTCAGCCTCCCGCCGGGGGAACGTCGTTGTTGAAGTCGTCGCTGATGCCGATGGAACGAAGCTCGCGGGAGTCGGCATTGAGGCCGACCCCCACGCCTAGCGTGAAGTACTGATTGCCCCGCGTGTCCCCGCTATGCTCGGCTTTCAGAACCTTATAGAGGCCGTCAGCCTGGACGCCCATAAGGTTGCCGGACTGAAGTCGGGCGTTGTTGCCCTGACCAGCCACCGATGGATCGAATGCCGCGCGAACAACGCTGCTCTCGTCAATCTTGACCTTGCAGCCGGGGATGATGAGCGGGTTGAGCAGGCATTGAAAGTTGACGCCGCCGATCGTTTGTTCTGGCATCCCTATGAGGCCGGAGGAGCTATTCAGGACGATCGTGCTGCCGGGGAGAGTGTTTGCAGCCTTCAGGACGTGGAAGCGACCGTTCACGTTGAACCACTGCGCCTCGCGCGCCTGGCAGACATCGCGGAGCATCTGATGGGCC
>NZ_JAKSYQ010000015.1:0-7408 GCF_022829665.1 Methylobacterium sp. E-041
GTCGGCGGCAAGGAGACCCCGCTGCTGACCCACTTCGACCGCAACGGCTTCGGCTACACCCTCAACCGCGCCACCGGCGAGCTCCTCGTCGCCGAGAAGTTCGACCCGGTCGTCAACTGGGCCTCCAAGGTCGACATGGACCGGGCGTCCCCCGGCTACGGCCGGCCGATCGTCGCCGAACGCTACTCGCCCGAGCGGACCGGCGAGGACGAGACCACCACCGGCATCTGCCCCGGCGCGATCGGGGCGAAGAACCAGCAGCCGGCGGCGTTCTCGCCCGGCACGGGGCTGTTCTACGTGCCCACCAACCACATCTGCATGAGCTACGAGCCGTTCCACGTCACCTACACGACGGGCGTGCCCTATGTCGGCGCCACCGTCGGGCTGCAGCCGCCGCCGGGCGAGTCCCGCACCGGCGCGTTCGTCGCCTGGGACGGCGTCGCGGGGCGGATCGCATGGTCCCTGCCCGAGCCGTTCTCGATCTGGTCGGGCGCCCTCGCCACCGCCGGCGGCGTGGTCTTCTACGGCACGCTCGAGGGCTACCTGAAGGCCGTTGACGCGACGACGGGCGAGGAGCTGTACAAGTTCAAGACCCCGTCGGGCATCGTCGGCAACGTGATGACCTACCGGCACGGCGGCCGTCAGTACGTGGCGGTGCTCTCAGGCGTCGGCGGCTGGGCCGGGATCGGCCTGGCCGCCGGCCTCACCGACCCGGCGGACGGCGCCGGCGCGGTCGGCGGGTACGCGGCACTGTCGGATTATACCGCGCTCGGCGGCCAGCTCACCGTCTTCGCCTTGCCCGTGCGGTGACGAGGCTGCGATACCAATCTGTGGGTGAATTTCCCACATCAAGCAGAAACATGCGCGTCGCACGATGTCGCTCCCGTTCGAGGAGCCGATCGATTCGATGCCGGATTCGCCTGCCACGCCGCGACGCCTGCGCCTGCGCGACCTTCTCGTCGCGATCGTGCTGACCGTGTGGATCGTCGCCGTGGCGCGGACCGAACGGACCGCGCAGCTGACTCCGCCGGTCGTGTCCTACGCGGCGGCCTCGCGCTGAGGCAGATCTCACAGCGTTCCGTCCAGGCGCTGCCCGATCGGTGCACCGGGCGCCGGCGCGCGGCCCGGGTCGAGACGCAAGGGTTGGCCGCCCGAAAGCCGGACCCGCGTCGGCTCCGTGCCGGTTTTCGTGTCTCCCTCCCCCGACGCCGATCCGGCCCCGGAGCTTAGTCCATAAGCGAATTCAGAATAGGAAAATAAACTGTACATTCCCGCTTTGTTCCGGTAAATGATCCTCATCGAAGGCGATTCGGATCGATGCCATGGCCAGACAACCGAGGATCGGTGAAGAGGTCCGGCAACTGAAGGGGCTTCTGGCCGGGCTCTCCCTCGACACGAAGCTGCTCCGCCTGGAGCAGGCACTCCGGCGAAAGGATTGGTCCGACCAGCCGCGCGCTCCTTTCGGTCAGCCTAACGGTGGGCAATGGATTGCCGGCGGCGGTGGGGATGGGAACGCCGTCGATCCGGACGTGCTGCGGCTGATCAAGCCGCAATGGGCACAGATGCCCGCAGCCGAGCCCACCCAGACCCGCGAGGAGACCCGTCTCGACGACGGCACCCGCATCCTCTCGATCCGCATCCGCGCCGGCCGGCGCGACTTCGACGAGCAGCACGCGGTCACCGCGCCGGACGGCGAGAGCCGGGTCTTCGAGACCCTCGGCGCGACGCAGACGATCCGCGACGGCGTCTCCGGCGAGATCCTGGGGCGCAGCACCTTCACGGCGAACGGCGCCGAGCCGGACGCGACGGTGCAGCCCGCCTTCCTGCAGGCGGTTCCGCTTGCCCTGGCGGCCGTTCGGGTCCTACGGACGCTCGAGCTCGCCGGCACGCTCTTCGCGACGCTTTCGGCGCAGCGGGGTCGCTACGGCACCGTCCTCGGCACCACGGCGCACGAGTTCCGTGGCGCCGAGGACTTCAAGCACATGCCGGCGATCTGGGTTGGTCCGCTCGACCAGGCATCCCTCGACGCCGCCTGCCCGAAGACCGGTGAGATCCAGACCCAGCTCGACGCGGTCGCCATGGCGGTTCGACAAAGTGGCGCGTATCGAACGCCGCAAGCCATTGGCACCGCGATCCACGTGCTGATGGATCGTTGGGCAAAAGCCCAGAACATCGCCGATTTCAAATCGGAGCTGTCGATCCTCAAGACTGGAGACGAAGGCTTGTATGGTCAGTCCGGCACGAGCCGCCTCGACCAGTTTCATAGCCCACAGCCGACCGTCGCCTGCGTCTACGACTACAAGACGGGGCTTCGCGGCCTCGGTTGGTCCGATTCGGTGCGTTACGCGACCAGGGCCAAGATGCTGTTCCCCAAAACGCAGCGGATCATCGTCATACAGATGCGGGAGTCGCGATGACGACCAAGAAGCAGTTGGCTCGGCTTTTCCGGGACGTGCTGAAGCACAATCCGGATTGGGTCCAAGTGAAACCGTATGCGATCTGGATCCGCCCGATCCGCCATTGCATCGCGCAGATCTACATCTATCGCGGCAGGTCTGCCGATGTATTTTGGCCCAGGTTCAGTATCGCGCCCTTGTACTGGAGTGGCGCGAACTGGGATTGGAATGTCGGCAGTTTTTCCGAGGGGTTCCGACGCGAGCCTCTACCTGCCCCCTTCACCTGGGACTACTTCCTCCAGCCCGATTACGAGCGCAGGCCGGAATTTCCCCAGCTTGCCGCCTGGGCGGCCACGGTCGGGGACTTCGCGTGGGCAGATCCCGAAATCGGCCGCATCTTCACGCGCGCGGTCGAGGAGCAGGTCCTGCCGCTGCTGCGCCCGATGGCCCTCGACCACCATGCCTATTTGGACTTCTACCGCAGCCATATCATCCCTCGCGGTAACGTTCACGACGAGCAGCGCATGGCGATCGCGCTCGCGGAGGGCGCGCTGGACGAGGCGCGCGAGTTCCTGGGCCAGATCTGGCGGTGGTACGAGAGCGACACCTACGGCGATTACGAGCCGCCGGAGATCCTCGACTATCCCAAGCGCGGCGCGCGCACGCAGCGCGCCATCGAGGCCTGGGAGAAGGCCGGCCGCTGCACCGACTACCGGCGCCGCCGCCGCCGCATCCTCGAGATCGTCGAACCGCTCCGCACCGGCGACCGCGCGGCCATCGCGGCGATCCTTCACCGCTGGGAGGCCGAGGCGGCGCGCTTCCACCAGGCCGAGCGCTGGTGGGAGCCGACGCCGTTTCCCATCGAGGAGGGGCTGGCCTGAGCGACCGTCGATCCGACCTCACAGAGGCCCTTCCACGGTCCAGGATCGCTCCTCGAGCGGTTCCCGGGTCGTCCGGCTGCTTCGGGTCGAGGCGACGCGCAGCCGGAAAACGCTTGAATTCTTCGCGTTCACCCGCTAGATCGTTCCTCATCAGTTCTGGTTGCAGTCGCGAGGCTGCGGTTCGGGAGTGGGCCCCACCGGGTCCGCTCTTTTTTATTGCCGCAAGCCCCTCTCCTGTCCTCCGGAGCGCCGCCCCATCAGCGAGCCCGATCCTGAGCGCAGTCATGTCAGAGCCGACCGCCGTCCCCTCGCCCGAGCCGTCGGCTGAGCCGACGGAGAAGCGCCTGGTCCGCGAGACCGGCGTCGCCGCGCGCGTGGCGCAGGTGATCGAGGGTCCGATCGAGGGGCTCGGCTTCCGCCTCGTGCGGGTCAAGGTGTCGAGCGCGAACGGCTGCACCGTGCAGATCATGGCCGAGCGGCCGGACGGCTCCATGTCCATCGACGAGTGCGAGACCGTGAGCCGCGCGATCTCGCCGATCCTCGACCTCGATGACCCGGTCGGCATCGCCTACTATCTCGAGATCTCCTCGCCCGGCATCGACCGTCCGCTGGTCCGGGTCTCCGACTTCGCCCGCTGGGCCGGCTACGAGGCCAAGATCGAGCTCGCCGTGCCGCTCGGCGGCCGCAAGCGCTTCCGCGGGATCATCGGCGAGCCGGACGCAGCGGCGCTCACCGTCCCGGTCGACCTGCCCGACGTCAAGGAAGGCCTGCCGAGCCGGGTCTCGCTGCCGCTGCGCGACCTCGCCGATGCGCATCTGGTGCTCACGGACGAACTCGTGCGCGAGTCGCTGCGGCGCGGCGGAGGCCCGGTGCAGGACCTCGACGAGGCGCTCGACGACGACGAGGCGGAAGACGCCCCGGCCCTTCCGCCGGCGCCGTTCCCGAAGCGGCAGAAGGCTTCTGCCAAGTCCAAGGCGGCCAAGCCGAAGCCCGCTTCGGACGCGCCCAAGAAGCCCGTGACCACCAAGGCGGCCCGCCTCAAGGACCGCGACTCGCTTCACTAGAGCATCGCCGCCCGCCCCGCTTGCAAAGCGGCGACCGGGGCGGCACCCCAAGAGAAGGACCGACACAGATGGCCGTCGTCAGCGCCAACCGGCTCGAACTCCTGCAGATCGCCGACGCGGTCGCCCGCGAGAAGGTGATCGATCGCTCCATCGTGATCGACGCGATGGAGGAGGCGATCGCCAAGGCGGCCCGCTCGCGCTACGGCGCCGAGACCGACGTGCACGCCGAGATCGACAACAAGACCGGGGCGCTGCGGCTCTCCCGCCACCTCCTCGTGGTCGACCTCGTCGAGAACGACGCCCGCGAGATCACCCTCGACCAGGCCCGGCGCTACAATCCCGGCGCGCTCGTCGGCGACGTGATCTCCGACACCCTGCCGCCGTTCGATTTCGGGCGCGTCGCCGCGCAGTCGGCCAAGCAGGTCATCGTCCAGAAGGTGCGCGACGCCGAGCGCGACCGTCAGTTCGACGAGTACAAGGACCGCATCGGCGAGATCGTGAACGGCCTCGTCAAGCGCGTCGAGTACGGCAACGTCATCGTCGACCTCGGCCGCGGCGAGGGCATCGTCCGGCGCGACGAGATGATCCCGCGCGAGACCTTCCGCCCCGGCGACCGCATCCGCTCGTACCTGTTCGACGTGCGCCGCGAGGTGCGCGGCCCGCAGATCTTCCTGTCGCGCTCGCATCCGCAGTTCATGGCGAAGCTCTTCGGCCAGGAAGTGCCGGAGATCTACGACGGCATCGTCGAGGTGAAGGCGGTCGCCCGCGATCCGGGCTCGCGCGCCAAGATCGCGGTGATCTCGCGCGACGGCTCGATCGATCCGGTCGGCGCCTGCGTCGGCATGCGCGGCTCGCGCGTCCAGGCGGTGGTCGGCGAGCTCCAGGGCGAGAAGATCGACATCATCCCGTGGTCGGAGGACCAGGCGACCTTCATCGTCAACGCGCTGCAGCCGGCCGAGGTCGTCAAGGTGGTGCTCGACGAGGAGGCCGACCGCATCGAGGTGGTGGTGCCCGACGACCAGCTCTCGCTCGCCATCGGCCGCCGCGGCCAGAACGTGCGCCTGGCCTCGCAGCTCACCGGCTGGGACATCGACATCCTGACCGAGGCCGAGGAGAGCGAGCGCCGCCAGAAGGAGTTCGCCGAGCGCACCACCGTGTTCATGGGCGCGCTCGACGTCGACGAGACCGTCGGCCAGCTGCTCGCGGCGGAAGGCTTCCGCAACGTCGAGGAGATCGCCTACGTCGACATCCAGGAGCTGTCCTCGATCCAGGGCCTCGACGAGGAGACCGGCGCCGAGATCCAGGCCCGCGCCCAGGATCACCTCGCCCGGATCGAGCAGGAGCACGACGACCGCCGCACCGAGCTCGGCGTGCAGGACGAGCTGCGCGAGATCGACGGCCTGACCACGCCGATGCTGGTCTCGCTCGGCGAGAACGACGTGAAGACGATCGAGGATCTGGCCGGCTGCGCCACCGACGACCTCGTCGGCTACACCGAGGGCCGCGGGCCGGAGGCCAAGCGCCACGCCGGCTACCTCGACGGCTTCGAGGTCTCGCGCGCCGAGGCCGAGGCCATGATCATGGCCGCCCGCCTTCGCGCCGGCTGGATCGAGGCGCTGCCCGAGCCCGAGGCGACCGAGGACGCGGCGGAGCCCGCCGAGGCCGAGGCCAACTGACGACGCGAGGTCGGGCGATGATTCAGGCCGCTCAGCCGCCGGCTGACGAGGGCATCGAGGACGTCGTCCTCGATGCCGGGCCGAATCGTGGCCGACAGGGCGCGCTGCGCACCTGCATCGTCACGCGCACCGCGCAGGCGCCCGACGCGATGATCCGCTTCGTCCTCGGGCCGGACGGCGCCGTCGTGCCGGACCTGCGCGCCCGGCTTCCCGGCCGCGGCGCCTGGGTCAGCGCGCGCCGCGAGGACGTCGCGACGGCCGTGAGGAAGCGGGCGTTCAACCGGGCGTTCAAGACGCAAGGCGCGACAGCCTCCGCCGACCTGCCCGACCGGATCGCCGAGGGGTTGCGGGCTGACCTGCGGCAGGCGATCGCGCTGGCCAACAAGGCTGGCTGCATCGTGACCGGCTTCACCAAGGTCGAGGCGGCGATCGGCGCGCAGCCGCGCGTCGCTGCCGTGATCCATGCGTCGGACGCCGCGCCCGACGGTCGCCGCAAGATCGCGGCGGCATTGCACCGGCGGCACGGCGATGCCATATCCCGCATACCGATCGTTGACGACTTGTCCGAAGACGAATTGGACATGGCCTTGGGTCGGGATCATGTGATACACGCTGCGCTCGTCGCAGGAGTCGGGGCCGCCGGCTGCCTGGCGCGTTGGCGTCGGCTACGCTCCTTCGAGGGCGTCGCCGCGGCGATCGAGGAGCGCGGATCCGCCGGATACGGCGGGGATGCTCCCCCTCTGCAAGACGATGCCGTGACGGATCAGGCCGGCGCTCCGCGGGTTGCCGGTTCACGCGACGATGGAAACCCTCAGGGTTCAGGCTGAATGAGCGATACGAATAATCCGGGCGACAAGACTCTGAGCAAGACTCCTGCGAAGCCGCTTTCCTTGAAGCGTCCGATCGAACAGGGGACCGTGCGCCAGAGCTTCTCCCACGGCCGCTCCAAGCAGGTCGTGGTCGAGACGGTGAAGCGCCGTGTCATCGGCGCGGCGCCGGCGCCCGTCGCCCCCATCGCGGCCCCGACACGGGTCGCCCCGCCTCCGCCGCCGGTCGCCCCGCGCCCGGCGCAGCGGTCCGCGTCCGGCGTCGTGCTGCGCACGCTGAGCGAGCAGGAAAGCTCGGCGCGCGCCGCAGCGCTCGCCGACGCGCAGCGCCGCGAGCAGGAAGCCCGCCGCCAGGCCGAGGCCGCCGCCGAGGCGCAGCGCGCCCAGGCCGCAGCCGAGGAGCGCGAGCGCGAGGCTGCCGCCGCCGCCAAGCGCGCCGAGGAGGCGCGTCGCCAGGAGGAGGAGAAGCAGCGCGCCGCCGAAGCCGCTGCCGCCGCCGCCGAGGCACGTGCCGCCGCCGAGGCGGCGCCGGCCAAGGCGCCCGGGCCTGATCCGTGCGTTGAC
>NZ_JAKSYQ010000183.1:0-765 GCF_022829665.1 Methylobacterium sp. E-041
TTCGAAGCTCGACCAGATCAACAAGGACAACGTCAAGAACCTCCAGGTGGCCTGGACCTTCTCGACCGGCGTGCTGCGCGGCCATGAGGGCGCCCCGCTCGTCATCGGCAACATGATGTACGTCCACACCCCGTTCCCGAACATCGTCTACGCGCTCGACCTCGACCACGAGGCCAAGATCGTGTGGAAGTACGAGCCCAAGCAGGACCCGTCGGTGATCCCGGTGATGTGCTGCGACACGGTCAACCGCGGCCTGGCCTACGCCGACGGCGCCATCATCCTGCACCAGGCCGACACCACGGTCGTCTCGCTCGACGCCAAGTCCGGCAAGGTGAACTGGTCGGTCCAGAACGGCGATCCGAAGAAGGGCGAGACCAACACCGCCACCGTGCTGCCGGTGAAGGACAAGGTCATCGTCGGCATCTCGGGCGGCGAGTTCGGCGTACGCTGTCACGTGACCGCCTACGACCTCAAGTCCGGCAAGCGGGTCTGGCGCGCCTACTCCGTCGGCCCGGACGACGAGATGCTCGTCGACCCGGAGAAGACCACCTACCTCGGCAAGCCGGTGGGCAAGGATTCTTCGCTGAAGACCTGGGAAGGCGACCAGTGGAAGACCGGCGGCGGCTGCACCTGGGGCTGGTACTCGTACGACCCCAAGCTCGACCTGATGTACTACGGCTCGGGCAATCCCTCGACCTGGAACCCCAAGCAGCGTCCGGGCGACAACAAGTGGTCGATGACCATCTGGGCGCGTAACCCCGACAC
>NZ_JAKSYQ010000190.1:0-7554 GCF_022829665.1 Methylobacterium sp. E-041
CCTGACGGTGGCTTCGGGTGGCAGCCTCACGGCGCCGGCCGGGATCGTCAATTCCGGCTCGATCGCGGTGGCGCAGGGCGGCACCATCACCGACGCGCTGGCCAACACCGGCAGCGTGGTCAACGACGGGCGCTATAACGCCGACGTGAGCAACGCCGCCTCAGGCACGATCGCCAACCGCACCACCGGCGTGTGGACAGGCAACCTCACGGCCAACACCGGCAGCGTGAGCAATGCCGGCCTGTGGCAGGGCAACGCCCGCAACGACGCCGGCGGCACGCTGACCAACACCGGCACCTGGACCACGGCCTCCGCGCCGGTCTCCAATGCCGGGACGCTGTCCAACACCGGCACGATCAACGGTGGCGTCGCCAACGGCGGCACCTTCGGCAATGCCGCGACGCTCAACGGTGGTCTGAGCAACAGCGCCGGCACCAGCACCAACACCGGCACGATCAACGGCGCGGTGGTGGTGACCGGCGGCAGCCTGGCCACCTCCGGCACGATCAACGGTGCAGTGACGAACGCCGGCGCGATCACCGCGGCGGGCCGGATCGCCGGGGCGGTGACCAATGCGGCGGGCGCGAGCTTCGCGCTCACCGGCCCGCTTGCCGGGGTGACCGGGCTGACCAACAACGGCACGCTCGATCTCGGCAGGACCGCCTTCACGGTGGGCTCGCTCTCGGGCAACAACGCGGCGGCGATCCTGCGCAACGGCGCGCTGACCACCAACGGCGACAACAGCTCGACGGCTTACGCCGGCGCAATTGTCGACGGCGGTAGCGCCACCAGCCTGACCAAGCTCGGCACCGGCACCCTGACGCTCACCGGCACCAACACCTACTCGGGCGGCACCACGGTCTCGGCTGGCACGCTGGTGGCTTCGGCGGCCAGCCTCGGCAGCGGCAGTGTGACCAGCAACACCACCCTGGTGATCGATCAGGCGAGCGATGCGACGCTCAACAACGCGGTCAACGGCACCGGCCTCTTCGTGAAGCAGGGAGCCGGCACCCTGACCTACACCGGCACCGGCACCCTCTCGGGGCCGACCACGGTCGCCACAGGCGGGTTCGTCGTCAACGGCAGCCTCGCCAACACGGTGGTCACCGTGGCCAACGCTGCAGTCGTCGGCGGCACGGGGACCATCGGCGGCCTCATCGCCCAATCCGGTGCGATCGTCGCGCCGGGGACCACCACCGCGGCCGGCAGCCTCGGCACGCTGACCGTCGACGGCAACGTGCTGTTTACCAGCCAGTCGATCTACCGGGTCGATGCCACGGCAGCCGGGCAGTCCGACCGCATCGCGAGCACCGGCACCGCGACGCTGCAGGGCGGCACGGTTCAGGTCACCGCCGGCACGGGGACGTATGCGCCGAGCACGCGCTACACCATCCTGACGACGGCCGGCGGCCTGACCGGGCGGTTCGCGGGCGTGACCTCGAACTTCGCCTTCCTGACGCCGTTCCTCGCCTACGACGCCAACGACGCTTACCTGCGCCTTGCCCGCAACGACCTGGCCTTCGGCGCCACCGCGCAGACCCGCAACCAGGCCAACGTCGCCGCTGCCGCCCAGGCGCTCGGCGTCGGCGCGCCGATCTACGACGCGATCGCGGTGCTCTCGGCCGCGCAGTCCCGCCAAGCGTTCAATGCTCTGTCGGGTGAGGTCTATGCCAGCGCGGTGACGACGATGTTCGAGGGCGCCACGTTCGTGCGCGAGACCATCCTCGATCACCTGCGCTTCGGCGAGAGCAACGGCTTTGCCGGCGGCTTCGGTGCGCCCGGCAGCGTCGGCCAGCGCTTCGCCCCCGGCTCGACCCTGCCGGGGACCTACACCGCCGACCTGCCGGGCCGCGCACCCACGCTCTCGGCGGTGCCGACGCAGCTCGTGGTGCCGGCCTACGCGGTCTGGGGCCAGGCGTTCGGCGCCTTCGGCAACACGGCCTCGAACGGCAACGCCGCCGGGCTGTCGCGCCAGACCAGCGGCTTCGTGCTCGGCGCCGAGACCAGCCTGTCCGGCCTGACGGGGGCCGGGGCGGACCTGTCGGCGTGGCGGGTCGGCGTGGCCGGCGGCTACAGCTTCACCGGGTTCGACGTCACCGGCCGGCTGTCCTCGGGCACGGTGGAGAGCGCCTACGGTGCGGTCTACGCCCGCGGCCCGGTCGGACCGCTCCAGGTCCGGCTCGGTGCGGCCTACGCCGACAACTCCCTGACGGCACGCCGGACGGCCGCGTTCCCGGGCTTCTCGCAGAGCCTGTCGGGCAAGGCCGGCGGCGAGACGGTGCAGGGCTTCGGCGAGGTCGGCTACCGCATCGGCACGGCGACCGGCTACGTCGAGCCGTTCGCGGGTGGCGCGGCGATCCACATCCGCCGCGACGGCCTGACCGAGCAGGGCGGGATCGCAGCGCTGACGGTGGCCGGCCGCGGCTACGACATCCAGACCGCCACCGCCGGTATCCAAGGTCAGCTCGTGCTCGGTGATGCGTTCGGGGACAACCGCCCGCTGATCGCCCGCGGCCTGATTGGCTACCGCCGGGCCTTCGGCGACGTGGTGCCCTCGGCGCTGCTGAGCTTCGGCGCGGGCGGCCCGAGCTTCATCGCCTCGGGTGTGCCGATCGACCGGGACGCCCTGGTGGCCTCGGCCGGCCTCGACTGGCAGGTGACCTCGGCTGCCACGATCGGCCTGAACTACACCGGCCAGGTCGGCCCCCGCGCCCAGGATCACGGCGTGAAGGGCAACTTCAACGTCCGGTTCTAGGACCGGACCATCAGACGCATCACGGCCCGCGCATCCCCCTGCGCGGGCCGTTCGCATTCTACGACCAACCGAAGCCAAGCTGAGTACCCGCCATGCCCGCACACACCAGCCGCCGCCTAGCCCTCGGGCTGCTCTGCGCCGCGACCGCTGCGCTTCCGGCCGCGCTGGCCCTTGCGCAGGGCGGCAAGCCGGCGCCTGCCGCCCCGGCCAAGCCCGCCCCGGTGCCGACGGAGCCTGGCAGCACCACGGCGAGCTTCGGCGATTGGGTGCTGCGCTGCCAGCGCGGCGGTGGCGATCGGCCCGTGCGGATCTGCGAGGCGGCCCAGACCATGCAGGTGCAGGGTCAGGCTCAGCCAATCGCCCAGATCGCCATCGGCCGGGTGTCGGCGGGCGAGCCGCTACAGGTGACTGCGATCCTGCCGCCCAACGTCGCGCTGCCGAGCAGCGTGCGGGTGCTGACCGACGAAAAGGACACGACCGGCTTCGAGCTGGCCTGGCGCCGCTGCCTGCCCGGCGGCTGCGTGGCGGAGGCGAGCGTGCGCGAGGATGCGCTGCGCCGTTGGCGCGGCTCGGCTGAGCTCGGCCGCATCGCGTTCAAGAACGCCGCCGGCCAGGACGTCGCCATCCCGCTCTCGTTCCACGGCCTCGCCCAGGCCCTCGATGCACTCGCCAAAGAGCCGGCGTAGGCATCAGTTAGAGAAACCCGCTGCCCGCATGATCCTTGAAGGCGTCTGCTCGCAATCAAGCCTATCCCTATTTCACCGAGAAGGCGGCTCAGAACGCCAAGCCTCAATCCGCGCCGCCAGGCGATCCGCGCGGCTGTAAGGATCGGCTACGAACCAGATAACGCCTGCGAACGCAGCTGCTCCGGCATAGATCCCCTTACCGTCGAACAGGATCACCCCCAACACGAGGCAAACACAGGATAGGGCAATAGACAGCCATTTGAGGATGGCGGCGATGCGAGCGCGGCGGATCTCACCTGCCCAGCGATTGCGGCTCAATTTCACAGGAACCCGCTTCCCGTGCCTCGTCATCGGCTGGCCGATCGTTTGGCGCCATCCCTTTAATGTGGCCCGGCATTCCTGCCGCGGCAAGCCACTCGTGAGATCCTCGTCGAGGACTGGCAGGCATGGGTCGCCGACGGCCTCACCGTCACGAACGGCGTGCTCTACGTCACCGACCTAGAACTGGCAGTGAGCGAGTGGCCCGCCCTGCGCATCATTCAGCGTCGATATCAGGCATCGAGCCCACCTACGGCAGCAGCGTCTTTCCGGTCCGTCCAAGCCCCCTCAGGTTCCATTCCGGCTTCACGAAGCGGATCAGGCCTTCCTCAAGGCCCACCACGGGGTCGATCGGAAGTCCGCGATAGTTGATTGGCTCTGGCACGATGGTGAAGACCTTCACCGTTCGACCGGCTCGCAACTCTGCCTCGATCGCCTGGCGGACCCTCATCGAGGTGCGTTTGTTATCTGCCAGAACGTAGCGCCGAAGGCGTACCCTTATCCCGATCTGGGCTGAGCCGACGTAAAATATTACCCCGTCTACGAGGTAGGCGTACACGCCTGCCTCTTTCGGCGCATCGCCGTGGAACACAGCCCGCGAACTATCAGGTTTGAGCCGCCAATCACCCACATGAGTGAAGCCGCCGACGATCAGCCAAGCCGCGTGGTTTTCTGTCATATGCCCGCCGGAGAAGGGGCTATCGCGGCCCTTTGCCACTGGCATTTTGGTGATGCCGTTCATGTTGAACAAGCCGGGTACACAGGTTCGCCCATGCTGCTTCGTCCATCGAAGGCCAGTTCGATGGATGTTGAATGGCTTAATAACACCGCCTCAAGGAGGAGGTTGCGGGGAATTTTGGAAAGATTTTAGATCGATGACTTCCGATCTAGTAAGATATATGTATGATAATCTACTCTATGGGTTGCAGGAGATTGAGAGCTAGACATGGACGAGACACAACACGCATCGACGAGCAGCCCCATTGAGTTGACGGCGGATCTCGTCGCCGCCTACGTCTCGAATAACAACGTGCCGATGAGCGAACTGGCGGCTCTGATCGCCAAGGTGCATGCTGCCCTTACTGGCCTCGGCAATGAAGCCCCGGTCGAACCCGTGAGCCCTGAGAAAGCGACCGCAGCTCAGATCAAGAAGTCGGTCACGCCGGATGCGCTGATCAGCTTCGAGGACGGTAAATCCTATAAGACGCTGCGCCGGCACCTGACGCTGCGGGGTCTGACTCCCGAAGCCTACCGGACGAAATACGGCCTGCCGGCCGACTACCCGATGACGACCGCCAACTACTCGGCGCAGCGTTCCGAGCTGGCGCGCTCCCTTGGTCTCGGTCAGATGCGGCGGAAGTCATCGCTCAAGGCTACTTCATTGGATGAGATCTTCGCCGCGACACCCGCGACCCGCGGTGGCAGGGCCAAGGCTGATAGCACTTCGTAGGCTGCCTCGAAGGTCCGTGGGTGGAGCAAGGCTGCCGAAACAGCTTGAGGCCACTCAATGGCACACCTTGCTACCTGACCGATCACCGCCAGCTTCGTATGCTGGCGGTGCGGTAGCTTCACTTTTGAGTGAGCCAGCGGTGGAATTAATCAAATATTTTGGGCTTGGTACGATACTTAATTGGATTTTGCCTTACGAGCTTAGAACGACAATGATCGGCACCAAGCACAAGAAAAGTCTCGGTGTTTTTGGCGTCGGTGCCGATGATCTTGCATTGATCAGAGCTCAGGCGGAAGTCGTGCGGAACCGCATGCCTACGTTGCTCTTCGAATTGCAGGAAACGTTTGCAAGTTGGCCAGAGATTGATGCGGCGTTGCGAGTGCCCGAGGTTCATGAAGCACGCCTTGCGCACTGGATCATGGTTGCCTCCGGTGAAATTGGGGCGGCCTTTGACGAGTCAATCGAGCGGTTGGCAACGGCCTTCAGCAGAAACAAGGTACCGGCTTACGCTATCGTCATCTGCCATTCTGTCGTGTCGCGAGCCCTTGTTCGTGAACTTGGTCTGGCCGCACCGATCCCGCAAGCGTTCGGGACGCCCCGAACGTTGAAGCGGATTAGCGGGCATCGGGCTCTTACCAGCGTCATCAGCCAACTGGCTTGGTTCGATCTGGAATTGTTGTTGGAGACCTACACGCGGGTCGATGACGAGCGGCGCCATGATGCCCTCATGCAACTCAAAGGTTTCCAGAACCAAGTCCAGGACATCGTGGCCGGCGTGACTGAGGGGGCCAACGCCGTCAGCAGTCGTGCCGGGCTCACTGTCCAAGCCATCACCGAGACCGCGAGCCTTGCTGAGACCGTGACAGGCGCGTCACAGGAGGCTTCCCAGAACGTCGATGGCGTAGCGGCGGCGGCGGAGGAGTTGTCGGCATCGTTGAGCGAGGTGTCACAGCAAGTCACACGTGCCGCCGAGATCGCGCAAGCTGCCAACCAAGCAGCACAGCAGACCGACGCGACCGTCCAAGGCTTGTCCGGGTCCGCATCTCGTATCAGCGATGTCGTGTCGCTCATCTCCTCTATCGCCAGCCAGACCAACCTCTTGGCTCTCAACGCGACGATCGAGGCGGCACGGGCTGGCGAGGCGGGTCGTGGGTTTGCTGTGGTGGCGGCAGAGGTGAAGAGCCTCGCCGGCCAGACCGCAAAGGCAACGGAGGAAATCTCTGCGCAGGTCGCGGGGATGCAGAGTGCCACAGCTTCCGCCGTCACGGCGATCGAGCGGATCGCCACAATGATCAGCGAGATGGATCAGGTCGCCGCTACGATGGCAGCCGCCGTCGATCAGCAGCGGGCGGCAACCCAAGAAATCGCAGGGAATGTGAGCCGAGCCGCTGCAGGCACTCAAGAGGTCGCTGGCAGCATAACGGGCGTCAGCAACGCAGCGAACACTGCTGGAACGGCAGCGGACGAGTTGCAAGGTGTTGCTCGTCAGTTGGCAAGTGAGGCGGTCAAACTCGAGAACGCCATGTCTATTCTGGTAGCCCAAGGGCGGGCAGCATGATCGGCTTGCCGTCACAAACCTGACAGGAGCACGATAAGGGCGAACGCCTACGACTCTACCACCATTTCTGGGGGGCGCCTGTAGCTTGCATCAAGCCTCAGGGCATCTGTGACCGCACAGCCTGTCTAGGTACCTTGAACGCTCAGGCGGCGTGAGATTGATGCACGGCGACCGGTGGCAAGGCATCACGCCTGCCTACAAGACGGACTCTCATTGTCGTTGGCAGGCTGTATGCCGGCATCAGGGCTACAAGCCTCCCGATAGGCGGATGCGGAACTATGAGCCGACAGATCATTCCACTACGCCCGAAGGGGGCTGAGCAATCGGCTCTCGCTCGGACCGATGTCGCCGCCGTAGCGCTCCTGGCCGGGGGCCAAGCTACGAGCCTGCAGGCAGCGCGGGCTGAGGTGATCCTCGCGGACCTGCGGCTACGGCGGGATGAAATGACGGCGTTGCTCTCCGACCTGCGTAGCCGGGAAACGAGTAGGCTACCTCATATCGATATTGCGAACGCCAATCTCATCGTCGCGATCGTTCAAGGGGTGGTGCAGGTTGATCTGTTCATCGCGCAGGCCCAAGGCCTCTTGGAGATGACCGAGCAACCAGGGGCTCCTCGGCCGGGTGCATCAGAACAGGCGCTGAAAGGCGCCTAATGCCGGTAGCGTTCGGCGAGGGCCATGAGGGCTCCTGCGAGCTCGGTGAGGTTGGCCGAGGCCGCCTCGACCTCGCGGGTGCCGGCGGCGGTCTGCTGGCTCGCCTGGCGGATGTTCTGCAGGGCGCCCATCAC
>NZ_JAKSYQ010000194.1:0-669 GCF_022829665.1 Methylobacterium sp. E-041
GATCAGGAGAAGCTCGGCATCGCGCTCGCCAAGCTCGCGGCCGAGGATCCGTCCTTCCGCGTCTCCACCGATCAGGAGTCGGGCCAGACCATCCTGCGCGGGATGGGCGAGCTGCACCTCGACATCAAGGTCGACATCCTGCGCCGCACCTACAAGGTCGACGCCAACATCGGCCAGCCGCAGGTGGCGTACCGCGAGAAGCTGACCCGCCGGACCGAGATCGACTACACCCACAAGAAGCAGACCGGCGGCACGGGCCAGTTCGCGCGGGTGAAGTTCGTGGTCGAGCCGAACGAGCCGGGCAAGGGCTTCGAGTTCGCCTCGAAGGTGATCGGCGGCGCGGTGCCCAAGGAGTACATCCCGGGCGTCGAGAAGGGGCTCAACTCGGTCCTCGGCGCCGGCATCCTCGCCGGCTTCCCGGTGGTCGACATCAAGGTCGAGCTGATCGACGGCGCCTATCACGACGTCGACTCCTCGGCGCTGGCCTTCGAGATCGCGTCCCGGGCGGCGCTGCGCGAGGCCCTGCAAAAGGGCGGCTCCGTGCTGCTCGAGCCGGTGATGAAGGTCGAGGTCGTCTCGCCGGAGGAGTATACCGGCTCGGTGATCGGCGATCTCAACTCCCGCCGCGGCCAGATCCAGGGCCAGGACATGCGCGGCAACGCGAACGTC
>NZ_JAKSYQ010000200.1:0-10771 GCF_022829665.1 Methylobacterium sp. E-041
GGCGAGACGCCCCCGGTGGTCCGGGAGGAGAACGGGGTGACCATCATCCCGGTCCTCGAAGAGATCCTCGTCGTCGAGAAGCGCCTCGTCCTACGGGAGGAGGTGCATGTCCGCCAGACCACAGCGGACGAAGACGTCGAGATGCCGGTGACGCTGCGCAGACAGCACGCCGTGATCGAACGCGTGTCCCCAGAGGGGCACGTCACGGCCCTGGCTTCAGCACAAGAATCGGAGATCGAACCATGACCCAGACCATCACCGCCATGTACGACACCTACCCCGAGGCTACCGCTGCCAAGGCGAAGCTCGTTGCCCTTGGCATTCCCGAGGTTGGGGTTCGGATACTGTCCGGCAGCAAGGCCGGTACTGCCGCCGTCACGACCCAGGAGGAAGGCATGTGGGGCTCGCTGAAGGAGTTCTTCATGCCTGAGGAGGATCGCCACCTCCACGCCGAGGGCCTGCACCGGGGCGGGACCATGCTGACCGCGACCGTCGAGGACGGATACGCAGAGCGGACCTACGACATCCTGGAGGAGCACGGCTCGATCGACATGGATGAGCGTGAGGCCTCCTGGCGCAAGGAGGGCTGGACCGGGCAGGCGACCGGCGCGCCGGCCATCGCTACCACCCCGACAGCCGCGACCGGCACCACCGGCCTTCATGCGACGGGAACGACCGAAGCCGTTGCGGCGGACGGGAGCGCTCGGGGTACGGAGTACATCCCGGTGGTCGAGGAGCGGCTGAACGTCGGCAAGCGCATGGTCGACAGCGGCCGTGTCCGGGTCCGGTCCTACGCGGCCGAGAAGGCCGTGAGCGAGAACGTCACCTTGCGGGACGAGACCGTGCACGTCGACCGGCGCGTGGTCGATCGGGCAGTGACCCCGGGCGATATGGCGTTGTTCGAGGACAAGGTGATCGAAGCCACCGAGATGCGTGAGGAGGCGGTGGTCTCGAAGGAAGCCCGTGTCGTCGGCGAGGTCGGTATCCGCAAGGATGCGGCCCAGCGCGTCGAGACCATCACCGACAAGGTACGCCACACCGAGGTCGAGGTCACCGACGAGCGCGGCAACGTCGAGCGTACCGGCACTGCCGGCACCCTCCCGCACAAGCCGGTCTGAGCCTCGTCACGGGGGCGGCCGCCGGCCGTCCCCGTCCCGCGTCGACGCATGCACTCGTCATCGGACGCAACCGCCATGATCCCGTTCCGCATCCTTGGCCTGGCAGCCCTCGCGGCCCTGCCGACCGTGACCGCTCACGCCCGCGATCTCGGCGTCTCCGAGGAGGCGCTACGGTCGGCCTGCACCGGTGATTACCTCAGGCTTTGCGCCGGCATCGATCCGAACGGCGACCACGTCGAGGCCTGCTTCCGAGCCAAGATGGCAAGGGTCTCCGAAGCCTGCCGCAGTGCCATCGCCGGATACCGCGTCCTGGAAACCACCAACGAACGGCGCGCGCAGTCGCGGTGAGCGCCCAACCCACCACGAGGAGACGATGATGGACGACGGCTTTCCTTCGATGACCGCCCTGCTCGGGCTGCTCGCCGTGGCGGGCTACCAGAACAAGGACAAGATCGCCGAGATGCTGAAGGGCGCCTCCGACGCCAACCCCTCCGGCGCTACGCCCGGCCAACCGGGCCTTGGCGGCATACTGGGCAACCTCGGCGGCGTCGGCGCCGGTGGACTGCTCGGTGGGGGCCTCGGCCAGCTTATCGAGCATTTCCGTGGCAACGGTCACGGCGAGGCTGCGGATTCATGGATCCGGCAGGGCCGGAACACCGAGATCCCGGCCGAGCATATGCATTCCGCCCTCGGCCCCGACCTGCTCGCGACCCTGACGAAGCAGACCGGCCTTTCGAGCGACGAACTCCTTTCCAGGCTCTCCCGGGAGCTTCCCTCGGCGGTGGATCGCTACACCCCCGACGGCAGGCTGCCCGCCCATTGAGGCGTTGCACCTGAGGACATCCTGCATGCCGGTCGGGATCCCTCCCATCCGGACGCGCCGGTCGACATGACCGCAACGAGCACCGTGACGGTGCCACCCGAGGAACCCATTATGGCCAAGACCGCGCACGCTGAGGCTGCCAAGCACCACGAGGCCGCCGCCAAGTCGCACAAGACCGCCGCCGAGCACCATGAGAAGGGCGACGAGACCGCCGCCGCCAAGCACTCGAAGGAGGCCCACGGCCACTCCGAGAAGGCACACGAGAGCTCGACCAAGGCCCACGGCAAGAGCGCCAAGAAGTAACAGCCCCCATCCAACCACCGGACGCGCATCCCGCGCGCCCGGCCTCAACCTGGAAGAAGGATCATGGACGGGAACCGCCTCACCGGCGTGGCGAAGGAATTCGGCGGCAAGGTCCAGGGCGCCGTCAGCGACGTCACCGGCGACCACGATACAAAGGCCAAGGGCGCCGCCAACGAGGCCAAGGGCAACGTCGAGAACCTGTACGGGCAGGCCAAGGACGCTGTGCGCGACGTAGCCGACCAGGCTTCCGACCTTGCGCAGGGTGCCATGAAGCAGCGTCGCGACGCCATCCCCGACGCCGAGCGCGCCTGCCGACAGAGCGCCGACACGGTGACGAGCTACGCCAAGGAGTCCCCGCTGATGATGGCCACGATGGCGGGCGCGCTCGGCTACCTCCTCGCGATGGTCGTTCACGGACGCCGCTAGGTCAGGCCCCCATCCGCATCACCCCGCAGGTCCGGACAGCACCAGTAACGATCCCACCTAACCTGTGGGTCAGCCACCCATTGCCGATGGCCCAATGCATCTGCTTCCAACCTTTGCCGTTTCGAAGGGAACCGGCGGAAATCTAACCTTTTCTGACATTATGACCGCCAAGCTGACTGGGTTCAGGCCCTCAGGACCTAGAATGGCCTGCCACTTGGCCCTGTTCTGATGCCGTCAGAGGATGTCTGAGAGCGTCCGCGATATTCTGTGGGATGTCTTGGCCTTGAACCGGCAAGTCTTGACTAAGGACTTCAGTTCAGGCCACTGCGCGCTGCTCAGCATCGTTCCTCCTGCATCAGAGAAACGATATCGCTGATCAAGCCAATCCGTTCTGGCGACAATAGACTTCAGTTCGCCGTGACCCGGTCGAGATTGTTGGGCAGAGGCCGCGATCAATGCAAGGAAAGAAGAGTCGCCGGGAGACGCTCGGCGCCTTCCATCGCGCTTACAGCTGGCAATCGCTTCCGCTGCAACACTATCAATTACCGCGGCGACAGCGTTAAGTACCGCCACGAGATCGGCTGCCGTCCCTTATAGCACATGGACGGCGTCATCCAAGCCTTCGCGCCATTCGAGTGTGAAGCAGCGCGTAAGGTCGGTCGCCCTGCCCGGTGTACTGGCGGGCGCTACGATGGGAGTTCGATAAGTAAGGATCTGTTAAGTCCCATCCTACGGGAGTTGGACGTTTTGCCGCGGCGCTTAGCAACGAAGATCCAGTTTCGCTCCTTTTATGTTCAGTCACAAGCGGATCCGTCGCCGGTACATACCAATTTATCTTTTGATGATTTCGGGTAGATACGATAAATGTTGCTAATTTAAGACTTTATTAGGCGTCCAGATTTCACTTTAGGCAATAGAGGTAGCCTTTCAGGACCGACGCCCCTTCCCGAACAATCAGCGTCGTCCGTGGGATTGTCACACGCGCACGCTTAGCTCGGGTGCGTCGTATCACGAAGTCAAGCCGAGCAGCCCTTCACGAACAGAGCTTTGCCGCATGCGCTCGAACCTCTCCCTCAAGGTTGCACTGCCCGCCGCCTTTAGCCTTGTTGCCTTGATCTGCGTGGGTCAAAGCGTTCTATTTATCCACAAGGCCGCCGGTTTTCGTCACGGCGTCACGCGGGTCGCAACCAACTGGCTCCCTTCGCTCGCTGCCATGAACGAGATTACGGGCGAGGCGTCCGACTTCGGGATCAAGCAGCTGAGTCACCGCACCTGCTCTGATATCACCTTTCGGCTTGCTGAGAATGAGGCACAGCTCACTGTCATCCATGCCAAGCTCGCGACCGCCCGCAAGGCCTTTGAACCACCGATATTCCCGGCCAAGCAGCATGCGCTGTACGAGGCTTTCTCTGCTACCTGGACGGGGGCGACCGCGAGCCAGGTGTTGGCCAAGGCCTCGGAGCTATCACCCCAGGTTGAGCCCCTCACCGCCGAGGTTGAGCACTTACTCGTCACCACCCGGGCCGCATAAGATAGCAATGGCCGAGATCCTCCCCTTCACCGGGCAGCTGAGTCGCGAGGGCGCAGAGCGTCTCACGACCGCCCTGGCGCAAGCCTTCGCCAGCGGAGCCGACCTCGGCTCGCGCCGGTCACACATCCGCGCGCTCGGCCTCTCGCTTGGATCCCTTGTCGAAGCCCTGCGCGCCGAACTCGATCGACTCGACGACTGCCTGGCGGGTACTTTCCTATCATCGTCCGGCTATCCTGAGTTCCGCGCGCTACTCGCCGATTTCGAGCGCTTCGCCGACCTAGCCAGTGCCTACCGTGCCGCCGACACGCCCGACGCGCTCGACCGCCCGGTATCGTGATCCTAATTCCCCCCCCCGATCTCGGAGTTAGACGGTGTCCGATTCCCTTGCCTCGCTCGACGAGGAAGCCCGCCTGCGGGCGCTCGCCGCGCTGGCTGCGCACGACTGGCTTAACGCGTCCCCTGATCCGGTACTCGCCCACATCGTCGAACTTGTCGCACGCTTGTTGGGCGCGCCTGCCGCCTTCGTTTCGCTCGTCGATAAAGATCGGCAGGTGTTCCATGCCAAAGTTGGCATCGGCTTGTGCGAGACCACCCGGGACATCGCGTTTTGCGACCGGACCATCGCGCAGGACGGCGTTCTTGTGGTGCTGGATGCTTCGCGTGATCCACGGTTTAGAGACAATCCACTCGTCACCGGCGAGCCGTTCATCCGCTTCTATGCGGGAGCACCGCTACGCACCGCCGACGGCCATGCCATTGGTACGCTCTGCCTCGCTGGCTCCGAGGCACGCACCGACTTTACCGAGGCCGACCGGCGCACCCTGTCCGACCTCGCCCGCCTTGCGCTTGATCGGCTGGAGTTGCGCCGGCTCGAAGTTGCCCGCTGTGCCCTGCAAGCTCGGTTCGAGCACATGGCAGCGACCTCGCCCGATGCAATCATCTGCGCGGATAGCTGCGGGCAGATCACCGTCTGGAGCGCGGCGGCCGAGCGTCTGTTTGGATATACGGTACCTGAGGCATTGGACCGGCCCGTTGCCCTGATTTTACCCGAGAGGATGCGCGGAGGTAACGAGGGTGACCTGCGTCGGATGGCGAGCTCCGACGGTAGTCTGAGCGGGCGCACAGTCGAACTGATTGCCTGCCATCGGAACGGGGATGAGTTCCCAATCGAGTTGTCGCTGTCGACGTGGTGCGAGGAGGGAAAGCCCGCCTTTGGCGCGATCGTGCGTGATGTGCGACAGCGCCGTGCCGTCGAAGACCGTCTGTTCCGTCTTGCGCACCTCGATCCGCTGACCGAGTTGCCGAACCGCGCCGTCCTGCGCGGTCGGATCGAGGCGGCGATCTCGGGCGGGCGGGCGGCTGCCGTCCTGATGATCGACCTCGACGGGTTTAAAGAGATCAACGATGCACACGGCCATAGCGTGGGGGATGCCGTGTTGCAGACCGCCGCTAGGCGTCTACGCATTACCGTTAGTCCAGACAGTATTGCAGCTCGGTTCGGTGGAGACGAGTTCGCTGTTGTGCTGCCGGGCGTCGGCGACCCGGTTGCGGCTGTCGGCACGGCTGAGGCGGCGATCGCTGCGCTCTCCGAGCCGTATGATATCGAGGGCTTGGTCCTGCGTGTTGGCGCTAGCGTCGGCGTCGCGCTCAGCCCGGCCCACGGCGCGCGTGAGGAGGATCTGGTGATCTGCGCCGATGCCGCCCTGTACCGCGCCAAGGCGGACGGACGCGGACGCTGCCGCCTCTTCACGCCCGATATGCGCGAGGCCGCCCAGCGCGATCGAGCCTGTCGCGACGGATTGCGCAGAGCGGTCGAGCGCGGTGAGTTCGTGCTGCACTACCAGCCCCAGGTACGCCTCTCCGACGGCGCACTCACAGGTGCCGAGGCCTTGATCCGGTGGCAACACCCCGAGTTGGGCTTGCTGGCGCCAGCCGCGTTCCTAACCGTCCTTGACGAGGGACCAGACGCTGCTCGGATCGGTGATTGGGTACTGCGCACCGCCTGCGCCCAAGCTCGGGCGTGGCGCGACGGCGGTCTACCATCGTTCCGGATCGGGGTGAATTTATGCGTAGCCCAGTTCCGCCGCGGGGATCTTGTCGAACGCGTCGCTTCAGTGCTCACCGAAACCGGCCTGCCAGCGAGCGCATTGGAATTGGAAATTACCGAGACGATCATCCTACGAAACGATCCGGGTGTGGTCACTGCGCTACGGGACTTGCGCAGGTTGGATGTCGGGATCGCCTTCGATGATTATGGCACGGGATACGCCTCGCTCAGCCTGCTCAAAAGATTCCCTCTGACACGCCTCAAGATCGACCGCAGCTTCGTCAACGGGCTGTGCGAAGACCCGCGGGATGCAGCAGTCGTGCGGGCAGTCATCAAGCTGAGCCGCAGCTTCAACCTGGAGGTGATCGCCGAGGGGATTGAGACCGACGAGCAGCGCCGCCGCTTGCTGGCCAAGGGATGTCAAGAAGCTCAAGGCTACCTCTTCGGAAGGCCGATGGCAGCGGCTGCGTTCGCGGCACACTATGGTGTGGGCAATTGTCGTGCCGACGGCCGGTCAGGAAGTCGTCTTGGCGTTTAGCGAGGCGGCAGAGAACTGAAGCTCGAAGCGATCAGACATATGAAAGCTGGTTATACTTATTATTAGATTTAAGAAATTGATATTATTATTGGTAACCCGGCCGGACACACTGTAGGCTTGTCGTCGTATATTTTTAGATTGGTATCTTTGCTTCCTAACGCGCCCCCTTTAGAGGATGCCAACGTGCCTGAGCATCTTCGATCGCAAGCCACAGCTTCATCAGTGTGGCCAGTTCGCCGATCTCTTTTTGCGACAAATCTTCAAGAAAAGCGTCAGAGGTATGTGCAAAGCTTGAGCGATCGCTTCGAGTCGAAATCTGAGATATTTGGACATGCTCAAATCGCAAATTCGTAAGACAACTGCTTTTCTCCGAAATCCGAAACTTAAAACATCATCATTTGATGAGGCCTAAAATGGCTGTTTGTGTTGCAATATCAGGAACGATAGCAACCTAACGAGTCTCGCGAGAATTCAAGTGGAGGTAATTTCGATTAAAGCCGCAAAAGGCTTCAAGGCGCGCGACATCTGGAATGTCTACTCGGCCGCGTTTCAGCCTGATCAAGTCTTGGTCGCGCAAATCGCGCAGCATGCGGTTAAGATGCACGACTGTAATCCCGAACACGTCAGCGAGTTCGTTTTGCGTCATCTGTAGCTCGTAGTTGCTCGCCGTCGCACGACCGATAGCCTGCATGCGGACCAGCAATTCGCAGAAGAAATGCGCTACCATCTTAATCGCTGAACGCTGGCCCATGCTGGTCATCCACTCCCGCATGATCCCCTTGTCCACGAGGGTGGCCCACCAGAAGGCGTTGGCGATTTGAGCACTGGTTGTGATCAGGTCGAGGATCGTCGCGCGAGGGATCGACGCCACCTCGCAGGGGGTGAAAGTGCCGATGCTGTGATCGCGCTGCGCCAGGATCGTCACATGGAGGTCGCAGAAATCACCAGGTAGCAGCAGGCCCAGGATCTGGCGCTTGCCATCGGGCAGGATTTTGTAGCGATACGCGAGGCCTTCCACCACGAGCAGCACAGCCTCAGGGCGGTCCCCCTCACGGCTGAGATCGTAGTCTGCCTCGACCTGCCAAGTCGTGTCCGAGAGTGACTGGAGCGCGACTCTGTCGGCCTCATCAAGATCGGATGCGTGTTCGAGCTTCTGAATAAGCACGTTCGGAGCTGCACGTGGCCTTTGCGGGAACGGTTTCGTGTCATCCAAGCGAAGTAAGCTCTGCAACGTCCCGAGTTCGGTCACGCTTTTTGGTGCTGTCGCAGCCATCGCGTTGCCTCCTCCAGCGTGGCGAAAATCGGCGCTGAGATCCCGAAAAGCCGTCCGAAGGCCGCCTCGACGAACCAGCCCTTGCCCATTTCGTGGCCCGGGGTATCGAGGCGCACCAACACCGCGATCAGCAAGCCGTTGGCCAGGACCGGTCGCCCTTCGCAATCTGGGCTGCTAGTGTCGACCATGATCGGCTGCAGCACGAGCAACGTCTCGACGTTGTCTCGCGCATCCATGTCTAACCTCCGCGGAGCTGATTCAGCCATGGCTCGCTCCGGCGCGCGCCCCAACGGGTGTTCTTGAGATGGAGATAGTTCGGCGTGAACCGGCAGAACGCCTTCAGTCTCTCAACATCGTGGATCGTCAGAACGCGCTGTTTGATCGTAATCAGGCCGAGATCACGAAGCTCTCTCAGCGTGCGGTGCACGTGAACGGCAGAGAGGCCCATTGCATCCGCAAGCTCCACCTGTGTGAACGGGAAGGCGTAGCTGTCGTTCGTGACCTTCCCGACAGCATCGAGCCGGACCAGCAGTTCGCAAAGGAGATGAGCGAGACGCTGGTCCGGTGTACGGCCACCAAGATTGACCAACCACTCGCGCAGGACCGCCTCATCGACGAGGGCGCACCACCAGAAGGCCCGAGTTATCTGGGGGTGAGACCCGGTGATCTCGTCGACTGCCCGACGCGGTATGTCGACGACCTGGCACGCGGAGATCGTGCCGATGTTGTGGTCCATCTGATCGAGGATGAACACATTCAGATTGCAGAAATCCCCTGGGACCATCAGGGCCATGATCTGGCGTTTGCCATCCGGCAGCACCTTGTAGCGGCAAGCGAGGCCGTCGAGGATTAGATGAACGTTCTCCGGTTCGTCACCCTCTTGGATCAGATCGACTCGTGCACCGACCTGCCGGATGCGTGGCACCAGACCCTCCAGGGCCTGTCGATCTTCATCCGACAGGGCCTCGAAGCATTCCAGCTTTCGGGTCAGTGCATGCTGCATCACGCCTCGACGTATGTATGGATATCGGGAGCGTATATCAAAAAATACCTTTAGGATTTCATCATTTGATGACTTAAGAACCCGCAGCGCATAAATTTTACTTTCTGATCAATCCTGTCAGCATTCAGAAATTCTTCGATGAGGAGCTGAATGTTCCGCAATGGTCGATAAATCACACTTTTGATGTATTTTCCTTCCTCTCAATCTGATACTGTTAGGTCCTGGCGAACGTGGGCGAAAAATCGCTTCCGCCTGATTGTGCGGAGTGCTGAATGCTTCGGTATTATTTTCACGTCTACGACGACGATAATAGCTCGGACGATGAGGGTGTTGAATTCGTGAACATGCGAGCCGCTGGTGTTGAGGCATTTCGTTTCGCCGGGGATCTCTTTAAGGCTAAGGCAGAGCAGATGCTAAGCGGAGAACCGTGGCACATGGAGGTCAAAGATCAGCAGGGTCTCGTAATTATACGGCTCGATCTTAAGCTGAGCGGTTTTCTCCTGGACGCATCTGCTTCATAGTCAGGTGTTATTATGTGCTCCTTGTGTTGGGCGCTACCCCTGTCGCCCCGATCTGACGGCGGATGTCGTTGCTGCCGTAGCTCTTGTCAGCCAGCATGAGCTGGCAGGTCGGCGAGCGCTTCAAGAGTTGCGCTCCCGCCTTGCAGCCCGACACCTAATATAGATAAAGGCATCGCGCTCTCCTTCGAAAACGCGCAATCGAATCAGACTGCGCGCCTCACCGCTACCCGCGACTCAATCCGAACAGGAATAGCTCCAGCGACCCTGAAGCGGAGAAGACGGTCGAGCTCTATCCGTAGCGGGGGATGTGAATATGTCGGTCACGCGCCCTGATGTCGTGGTCGGCCGTACAGGGGCGCCTCAATGCTTCGCGCCTATGACGCGTCGTCGATCATGTGGCGATGACAACGCGCGCATGCGGCGAGGCTGCAGTTCGGAAACGTCCAGGAGAACTTTCGCCCCCTGAATAGCGGAGAGTGTTACGGGACTGGCCCCCTGCCACCGCGCCTCGTACTCCAGCATATCTAATTGCTCGATCATCGCCCGAACCGCTTGGTCACTTTGCCCGGTCGGAAATCTGCTCAGCAGATCGATCAACATGTCCATGTGCCGGCACGCGGCCGGGGGGAGACCACTCAGCGCCATATTGATCGTCCTGTACCGCCCCGTGAGCAGGGATCTTGCCAGGATGCTCCGGGGTGGACGCTCTCATTTGATGATTGGCGTGTCACACTCTCCGCATCACCGTAGCATCTTGCCTACCACCCGAGCCCGAGGGCGCGGGTGTCCTCGCTAGGCTCGGCGGTACGTATGTGCTCAATCACTGCTCTCAGGGCGGGAAGGGCTGCCGCGCGGGTCTCGGCCAATCTCGCCTCCGTCATGTCGTGTGGTTCGGCGAAAGCAGCGGACGCCCCCAGCGCTACGTCGATTGCCATCGAAAGGTGGCAGGATGTTAATCCGCTGCCAGCACTTTCTCGTTCCTGTCTGAGCGGAGGTTCATCACCGGCGGCTTGGACTGACGCTTGATACCAACTGGCATTGATCATAACCGATAGGCCCACTGTCTCAGTCCGATGGACATGATGAGCCAGGGTTGGGCGACGAAGCGTTTCGAGTCCTCACAACACCGATCGAGGATGTCGTCGTAGGAGTGTAAGATCCGGTCGCCTAGCCAGTTGTGGCTATGTA
>NZ_JAKSYQ010000203.1:0-1608 GCF_022829665.1 Methylobacterium sp. E-041
GCCGCGTTCATCAAAGCCTTCCAGGAGCTGGTGACCACGTTCCGCTCCGTGTCCGACAAGTTCAAGTTCGTATGGGACACCACTAACGATGGTGGCAACATGAACCCGGAGAAGGCGTATCCGGGCGACAAGTACGTCGATGTGATCGGTACGGACGTCTTTTACAGCACCCAATGGGACGGCACCGATGCCGCCAAGGGGTTCAAGGGCGAGGTCACCCGCACCTACGGCCTACAGTGGCAGCAGGATTTCGCCGCAGCCCACGGTAAGGCCACTGCCATCTCCGAGTGGGGTGTCGCCAGCGACAACGCGGGTCCCTACGTTCAGGCCATGACCAAGTGGATGGCCGACCATAACATGGTCTACGAGAACTACTGGGACTCGAACGCTGACTACAGCGGCAAGCTGAGCACAGGCGCAAACGCCACCGCAGGCGCTGCCTACAAGAGCGCTATCAGCAGCCTTCAGGGCGCAGCGACGTCTCTACCACTCACGGTACCGTCGGTTGCGATCACGTCAGCGGGTGGACTGACGAACACGCTGGCTGTGAAGCTTGTAGGTACCGTTGGCCTGAGTGATGTCGGTACGACTGTACATGTTTTGGACGGCTCTACGGAGATTGGAACGGCCATCGTCCAGGCCGATGGGAAGTGGAGTGCCGCCGTCTCGTTGCTGAACCAGCAGGGCACCCATCAGATCACCGCCAGTGATGCCAATGCTGCGGGCACAGGCAAGAGCAGTATCGTCAGCTACACCGTCGACACGGTAGCACCACTCCTTAGCGTGTCGGGGAGCGTATCAGGACTAACGAACAAGGCTTCGAACACTGTTACAGTGACAAGCTCTGATAGCACATCTGGCATGCGCTCGGTCGAGATCTACGACAATGGGAGCGATCTTGGAGCAGCTACTCAGAGAGCCGATGGCAGCTGGGTGTTTACTACAGCTAAACTGACGGACGGAACGCATAGTTTCACTGCCGTGGCGACCGACAACGCGGGTAACAAGAGTGGAGCGGTGTCGGCCGGTAACAGCGTGGTGGTCGACACGGTGGCACCTGTGGTGAAGCTTGGCTTGGTCCAGAATACGGGCACGTCGAGCACCGACAAGGTTACTACCAATCCAGCTCTGATAGGCACGGCAGAGGCCGGAGCGAAGGTGACACTGAGCGAAGACACGACCACGCTGGGCTCCGTCACCGCCGACAGCACTGGCCACTGGAGCTTCACGCCTACAACCCTGAAGCTCGGTGAGCACACCATCCTAGCCAGCCAGACGGATGCGGCTGGCAACACAGGTTCCGACACCCTGCTGTTC
This sequence comes from Methylobacterium sp. E-041, assembly GCF_022829665.1. Classification (NCBI taxonomy): domain Bacteria; kingdom Pseudomonadati; phylum Pseudomonadota; class Alphaproteobacteria; order Hyphomicrobiales; family Methylobacteriaceae; genus Methylobacterium; species Methylobacterium sp. E-041. Next base: position 1,318 of record NZ_JAKSYQ010000203.1, read on the forward strand.
AACCTGAAGAGCACCGCACCAGCTTCGACGACGACGCTACCAACGACGGTGCAGAGTGACACGTTGGTGTTCAAGGTCTCTGGCGACAACTGGCAGGGTGATCGGCACTTCACCGTGACGGTCGACGGCAAGCAGGTCTGCGGTGTGCTGACCACCTCTGCTTCGCATGCTGCTGGTCAGACCCAGGAAATCACCCTGACGGGCAACTTCGGCTCAGGCGCTCACCATGTCGCCGAGACATTCCTCGACCACCCCGACAAGCGCTGGCGCAACGATCGTAACCCCCACGTC
>NZ_JAKSYQ010000237.1:0-44333 GCF_022829665.1 Methylobacterium sp. E-041
TCGAGAAGTCTGCGTTCGGATCACGGCCCTCGTGCCAACCCGACGCGTTGTAGTGGGTCGTCGGATCGACATGAGCCGCCCAGACGTCGGGGTTTGTCACGTCGTAGTAGAGATCATCGACGAGCGCTGAACCAGCGTGCTCGTGGACGACGCCGTCTGTGAACGTGATGGTGGTGGCCTTCGTTAGATCGTAGGTGGCGCCGTTTGGTGCGGTCATCAAATCGCGACCATTGCTAAAATCGTAACGCGCATCGCTCAGCGCAAACCCAAAATTGTCGGCGCCAAGTGCGTAGTTGGAACCCGAATACCCATTGACATTAAATCCGACAGCATCACCCGTCTTATATAGTTCTGCAGCATAGGCTGTAGTGGTGCCCGTATCGTACGCTGCAGCGGTTCCGCTCTGAGTTATGCCGTCGAAGGTGAATTTGGAGAAGAAAAGATTACGATCTGCCCCCGAAACACCTCCATTGTCATTGACAAACTGAAAGGCAATCTGATGGACGCCACTAAAGTCTCCATCAAATCCAAAGAATTGGACCTCTTGATTCGCGTGCGACGCTGTAACAGCGAGCGTCGGCCCGTACTGATTGCCGTCCAAATATACATTAAAGCGGGAATAATCCTGATAATAGTCTCCCGACACTTGAACTTCAAAATGATTTGCCATCCCACACTCCAGCTTAGCCTGAAAAACCGATTTTTTTGATATCAGACGACGTTGCCTTGGTATAGCGTCGTTAATCTCTTTTTACCATCAAGGATAATTGCTGACGCTGAGTGTGATGAGGCTGTGAGGCCTTGAGCGCCACCTCCTTAAATGTCAGCTTTACGCCGCGACAGCTCTTCGCATTGTCCGCTTCAGGCCCCATCGCTCTGACTCTTCGGTCTCACGCGTAGGCGATCGGCAGCTCGCCGACCTGCGTCGTGTAACGCAGCGTCCGCATCTCGAACTTCGTGCTCCACGTCAGCTTCTCCACAAGGCCAGCCCGGGCGGGGACAACGCTGCCGCGTCCGAAGCGTGCGTTGCAGGCGTCAATCGCCGCCATCGGCGGTCCGGAGCGCTTGCGGTCGATCTAGCCGACGCGAGGGCATGGGCTGTCTTCACGCAGCATGCTGTGGACTAAATGGATACCCAAGGGCTCAGAAATTGAGTCCGTAGTTAGCTCCACTTGATTATATTTTCAAAATTTGCATACTTATAGTCAACAAAAGATAAATATAATTTTTCCTTGATCTAGGTGATGGGAAACGCTGATGGCCGCCTCTCTTCTCGGTGAAACCGTATCTGTCGATGTGAGATACCAAGTATCGGCGGAGGACTCGTCTGGAAATTTCAAGAGTTATGATGATTCGCTATACTCAGGGTCTTTTACGGTTGTCAACGGCTTCGAAGTACAGAACGTGTCGATACGCGACACGATTTATTCGAGCGGATACCCTCAGAACTTAAGCGGAACTATAAGCATTGACGTCTCGTCAAGCGGCTTCATCGTAAATTTCAACGGCACAGCCCAACCCGGCGGCTTGATTTTTACTTTTACAAGCTTGGCAGACCAGTCAGCATCTGCTGTCACGGGAGCATCAGAAACGTCGTCGTCCGGCGTTGTGACTGGTGTAAACCAGACAAATGCACCGACACACACCAGCACCAGTGCAACAGGCGGGTTTTTTCTCTATGGATATCAGCCCGGGACCAATATCAGCCAGACAGTTGCATTGGACCTGAGTGATACACCGCCAGCAGATACTACACCACCTCGTGTGATCAGCTCAACACCGAGTTCCTCGGGCCCAACCAACGCGACAACCCTGACCGAGACGGTGACCTTCTCGGAGGCCGTCACCGGCGTGACCGCCGACGACTTCACCGTCACCACCAGCGGCACCGCCACAGCCAATATCGCCTCGGTGTCAGGTTCAGGAACAACCTACACAGTCACGCTTAATCAGGCGTCAGGCGACGGTGCAGTGCGGCTCGACTTGAAGTCCGCTGGTACCGGGATCACCGATACCGCCGGCAACGCGATCCAAGGTGGAGCAACTGGCTCGACCACGACCCTCGATCACACGGCGCCGACCGCCACAAGTGCTGCGGCGGCGACAGCTGCCAACGTGGCGAGCACAACCTACGCCGTCCACTTTGCAGAGGCCGTCTCAGGCGTCGGTCTGAACGACTTCGTTCTGGCCCCAACGGGCAATGCAGCCGGCGGCATCACCGCCGTCTCAGGATCGGGCCAGGACTACACCGTCACGGTGTCCGGCATCACCGGCACCGGCTCCCTCGCCTTGGCGCTTGCTGGCACGCCCACCGTTAACGATTCGGCTGGCAACGCGCTCACCGCCACGGGCCTGACCAGTTCCACCACTCACGCCGTCGACCGCGACGCTCCAAGCGCGACCATGATTATCCCATCCGCGGGCGGCCCAACCAACGCGACAACCCTAACTGAGACGGTGACCTTCTCGGAGGCCGTCACTGGTGTGACCGCCGACGACTTCACCGTCACCACCAGCGGCACCGCCACAGCTAATATCGCCTCGGTGTCAGGTTCAGGAACAACCTACACAGTCACGCTCAATCAGGCGTCAGGCGACGGTGCAGTGCGGCTCGACTTGAAGTCCGCTGGTACCGGGATCACCGATATCGCCGGCAACGCGATCCAAGGTGGAGCAACTGGCTCAGCCACGACCCTCGATCACACGGCTCCAAACCTCACCCTCGCATTATCGGCGGGTACCGGCTCCGACCCGACGCACGGCAATCGCCCGCTGATCACCGATGCGACCGCGAACGCGCAGGTGCTGAACGCGGCCGAGTTCGCTGACGCCTTCCGGCTCAATGGGACGGGGGTGGATGCGAACTTCACCGGGCAAAGTGGTGCGGTGGTCACCTTCACTGCAGCCGACGGTCATACCGTACCGACGCACAGCGTTCCTCTGACAAGCGATGGCAACGGAGGCTACCGTTATGCCTTCCGTGTCGATGCGCCAGGGTCGACGAATGGCTCCAACGCCGATCTGGCAGCGGCGCTTACGGATGGCACCTACACCGTTCAGGCGGCAACGCAGGACGCGGCCGGCAACGTCACCCTGACAGCCTCGCAGACGCTCATTGTCGACACCACAGCCGATGCCGGCGCGGTTGCCAGCTTGTCCGTCAACGATACGACCGATCACATCGTCAACGCCGGCGAGGCGCACAGCGTCTCTTTCACGGTGGCAGGCCTCGATAGCGACGCCACCGCCCTCGCGACCTTTATCAACGGCGCACAGAGTCGAACCGTGCAGGTTGCTGGCGACGGCAGCTACACCGTCGACCTCTCGGGTTTTCAAGGCACGGTGACGTCCGCACTCGCGATCACCGACGTTCATCAAAACATCGCCAGATCCGCTGGCAACTCCTTTGACGCCGACACGGCAGTTCCGCTTGTCCCGAGCGCACCAACAAATGCGGCGGTCGTGAACGGCTACGTCAACGCTGCCAATGATACCGCGACTCAGGCGCTCGCTGGCACCGCCGAGGCCGGTAGCACGGTGATCGTCTTCGACGGCACTGTGCAGATCGGTACAACGACCGCGGACGCTGGTACGGGAGCGTGGCGCTACACCATCGGTGTCCTCGCTGACAGCAGTACCCACAGCTACACCACGACGGCGACAGACGCGGCTGGCAATACTAGCTCAGCTGGGCCCGCACTTGCGTTCACCGTGGACACAACAGCGCCGACTGCACCGGGCCTGGCGCTCGCGCACGACACTGGGCTCTTGACGACCGATCACCTCACCAACGATGCAAGCCTTGCGATCACCCCGGCCGAAGCTGGGGGCAGCTTCAGCTACAGCGTGGATGGCGGGGCCGCGACCGCGATCTACGATCCGAGCCAGCTCACGCAAGGGGCGCACACCGTTGCGGTGACCCAAACCGATGCCGCCGGCAACGTATCGACGGCTGGAAGCCTGGTCTTCACCCTCGACAGCGTGGCGCCGACCGCGCAAGCAGATGCAGCCTCCGGTACCGGTGTGGCGGCGACCCTGACCGGCAACGTGCTCGCCAACGACACCGACGCGTCGGCTCTACACGTTGTTTCCGTCCAATTCGCCAACGCCCTGTCCCATACGTTGCCGACCTCCGGTACGTCGCAGATCGACAGCACCAACGGCACCCTGACGATCGCGGCGGACGGCAGCTACAGCTACCACCCGACGAGCACCGGTCACACCGTCTTCACCGAGACGGTGGCGGATGCGGCCGGCAACACCAGCCAGATCACGCTGACCTTCGACGTGGCCAAGGCTGCAATCCCGGCGGCGCTGAGCTTCGGCTTCGCGCTGACCGACGCGCACTTCGACTTCAGCCACGGGCACGACCTGATGACGGCGCCGGACGGCACCGTCACCGACCTGACGGGGGTCGCGACGATCGCCTTCACCGATGGCACGGTCCAAGAACGAGACGGGTCGCCGCTGGTCGACGACCTCTACTACGCGGCAACCAACCTCGACGTCTGGCGGGCGCACGTCGATCTGGACACGCACTACGACCAGTTCGGCTGGCACGAGGGACGTAACCCGAATGCCGAGTTCTCGACCTCGGGGTATCTCGCTGCCAACCCGGATGTCGCGGCCGCCGGGATCGACCCGCTGACCCACTACGATCAGTTCGGCTGGAAGGAAGGCCGCAGCGCCGGCCCAAATTTCTCGGGCATAGCCTATCTCGCCTTGAACCCGGACGTGAATGCCTCCGGCATCGACCCTCTTGTTCACTATCTTGAGTTTGGGCAAGCCGAGGGCCGCGCGGTTCTCCCCGGCATGAGCACCGCGCAAGGCAGCGGCGACCACCTCTTTGGGGCATTCGACGCAACCTACTACCTAGCCCACAACACCGACGTAGCCACCGCCGCAACGGTCGGCGGCATCAACCCAGATGCTTTCGCCTTCCGACATTACTTGAATTTCGGGGCACAGGACGGCCGCGATCCAAACGCGTACTTCTCCACCTCCGGCTATCTCACAGACAACTCCGATGTTGCGGCGAGCGGTCAAAACCCGCTTGTCCATTATGAGGAAACCGGCTGGCACGAGGGCCGCGATCCCAGCACCACCTTCCATACCAATGCGTATCTCTCCGAAAATCCGGATGTTGCCGCAGACCATATCGATCCGCTGCAGCACTACCTCCAGTACGGCATGGCCGAGGGACGCCATATCGGTTGAGGTCAAATTAGCCACCACAGCTGCGCCGGGCGTAGGGTCCGGCGTAGCCAATCGTAGCGGTACCCTACCCACTGCTGCTGATGTGCAGCCTCGCGGCAAGCGCTGGCCAGTGTCCAACCTGCATTCTGGCTGACCCACGAAGCCAGGGCTGTTGCCCACTTCTAATGCCGGCCTGACAGGCGGGCAGGACGTGCTGCGCCATCAAGCGATCGTCAGACTTTTCGAGATGAAGAACCCGCTCGAAGCGAGTGCCGAGTCGGACGATGCGACGGGCGGTTCAGGACAGCCGACCGCGCGCGACGTGCCAGCGGATCGAGAATCGCAGCACGCCCCAGAGGTCGACCTCGCCGTACTCGTCCACGGCAAACGGCGGCATGTCCGGGTTGTCAAATTCAAGGCGAGCCCGGTTCCCCTGCAGTCGGTAGCGCTTGCACGACAGCTGACCATCGACCACCGCGACGACAATGGACCCATCCTCAGGCTTCAGGCTGCGGTCGATGCAAGCGAGGTCGCGATCGTGGATGCCGGCACCGCGCATGCTCTCGCCACGGATCTGCATCAGGAAGGTGGCCGGCGGGTTCGGCACGAGCCAGCGCGGCAGCTCCAGCGCGCCCTCTAGGAAGTCGTCGGCCGGCGATGGAAACCCGGCGCAAAGCGCCTGCCCGAGGATCGGGATGTGGACAAGGTCAGCGGTCTCTGCGGCGAGAACCGCGATGCGATAGACGTCCATGCCACTCTCCGATACGAGAACATATGGAGAACAAACAGGACGGCGGGCAACCGGTCAATCGCCGGAAGAAGTTGGTTCGACGGCCTGTGCACGCCTGTGGACACCAGGGGAAAAGCTCGACGGCACAGCGGTTTCGCTTCCACTGTTCGGACGGTCACCATGCCGTGTTCGATCGGGTCGGGCGGTGGGTATGGGATCCGTTGCTGGTCTGGATCCACGCTGACCAGGTTGCCCGGTCGGTGATGTCGAGCTGCGGCGGCCGCCTCGATTGGACGGGCTGGATCGTCGACGTTCACGATCAGGCGGGACGCCATGTCTGCAGCTTGGACTTCACAGATGTCCGGATGGACCGACAGGCGGCATAGGACGAGAGGAGGGCGCGATGGGGATGAAGACGACGTTCGTAGTTCAGACCTTCGTCATCGAGCGAAAACGCCTTCTCCCCGGCGACCGCGAGGTGGCGCCGACCGACAGTGGGGCCTTGAAGAAGGCTGAGGCGATGGCCGGCCGGACGCCCGGCACCGCGGCTCTCAAGATTGTCGCCGACGACGAGACCGGCGAGTTGGAGAGTGCGACGATCCTCGGCCAGTTCGGCGAGGTACCGGAAGATTTCGCGGAGAGCCTGCAGGGCGGCTGAAACGCAAAAAGGCCCCGCCACCCTTTCGGGCAGCGGGGCGGGGGCGGGATCGTCCGAAGGGTCGCGCAGGCGTCAGCGGCGATCGCGAGGTCGGCTGTCGAGCTCGTCCAGTCGCCTGAGGATGCCCTGGATCGTGTCACGGGGCGTGTTGAGGTCGGTGACGTCCTTGCGGACCTGATCGATCTGGCGCTGGAGCGCCTCGTCCTTCACCCGCTGGCCAGCCCAGACCTCACCGTGCTCGCCGCGCGGCACGATCGACTTCTGCATGGCATCGACGTCGCGCTCGATGCGCTCGACCCGGGCGTCGCTGGCCTTTTGCAAGTCGTCGCGGCGCTGGGTGATGACGCCGAAGCGGGTGTCGAGGTCCTCACGCGGGACGTAGCGGTCGGCGCGGCTCTCCATCTTGACGATCGCCGACTTCAGATCGGCCATTCCGGTCGACAGCGGCGAGAACGCCAGCGCACCGATGCCGCTGATCAATGTGACGATCAGCGTGATGGCGCCGAGCGCCGATCCGATGAGGGCGCCCCACGGCACCTTGTCCCGGTTGTCGAGCTTGGTCGAAATGTTCTCCAGCCGCGATAGGATGCCGGCGACACCGTTCTCGAGGATTCCGATGCGCGACTCGTGATCGCGCGCGGGCATCTGCTGCTGCTGCATCTGCTGGACGTGCTGCTGGGTCATGATCCTGGCCCCCAAGGCCGGATGGGCGCGCCGGTATTCCGGTCACGCGCGTGTCGGCAGGAAGGGTGCGAAACTTTCGCACCCTTCGGCGAGGTCGATCAGGCCGCGGCGGGCTGGACCTTGTCGCTCGGGACAGCCGCCGCGGTGACGTGGTCGGTCACGATCGACAGGACGGCCGGTACGGCCGCTGCCGAGGCGACGAGCGCGGTGTTGCGGCGGGCGTAGAGGCCGTAGCCGACGGTGGCGGAGGCCACGCCGATGGCGACCAGGCCGGGCACGTCGTCGGGCTTGATCCAGCCGCGGCCGAGCGCGAACATGCACAGGGCCTGGATGAGCGTGCGCACGCCCGAGAAGATCTGGTCGTTGTTCATGGGGGTGTCCCTCGAGGATGAGCGATGCGCCGGGACCGCCGGCGCGGCGGATCTCAAGCGAAGACGCGCTTGGCGGCGGCTAGCCGCGCCTTGCGATCGGAAAGGCCGTTGGTGCCGCCGTTGATCTTCACGGAGATCCCGACGACGTCGTCGCGGTCGGCGAGCGCGTTGCAGCCGCGGCTGTTCCAGTAGTGGAGGGCCGGCGCCAGGAAGCCGTCCGGCGTCCGGAGGCGGTCCGGGTTCGCATCGGCACCGAGCTCGGCGAAATTCGCCCGGCCGGTGGTCTGAAGGCCGCCGGATCCACGGAAGTCCCACCCGTCAGTCGACGGCGAGGCCTTGTTACCCAGCCGGCCGCCGTAGACCTTGATCGCGAGCGCTTTCGGGTTGCGGGCATAGGGCGTGGCCGCGGCGACCGTCGGGAGCCGGTTCGGCCACACCTCGACGAGGCGCGAGGCGGAGTAGGACAGCCCCTCCTCGAGCTTGGCGAGACCACCGCTCTCGACGCTGACCTGAGCGAGGAAATGGGCTAGGCGCAGCGGCGTGGTGATGCCGGCCGCCTGGATCGCCGCGGCGCTGCCGGCGATGCCGGCGAGGATGTCGGCGCGGGCGAACGGTTCGAACCGGCGCAGGCGCGCGACGGTGAGCAGCGCGGCGATGCCGCCGGCCGGCACGACGACCACAGGCCTGGCCGGGATCGGCGCCCTGAGGGCGGCCTGCGTCATGGGGCCGGGATCTCCGTCCGACTTGAGGCCCGATGCGGTCTGAAATGCCTTCACCGCACCGACGAGGCCGGCCGGCGTGTCGAGGGCGTACCCGCGCGCGGAAAGAGCCTGCCTGATCTTAAGCGGGGTCATGGTCGATCTCGCGATGTCGGTGAGTGAAAGGCGGCGTCTGTGACCAGTTCCCGTGCGCCAAACGGCGACGACGGGTTGCACAGGCCCGCCAAGGGCGAGCACCAAAAACCCCGGCGCGGGCGGGCGCCGAGGTTGAGGGCACGACAGGCGCGCCGGACTTAGAGGTTAGGTTTCACAAGACCGCGGAAGCGCCTAGAAGTGCGCCACGTCGAACACATCGACGCCCGTACCGCCAGTGCCAGTGAACCCGGACTCGGTCGCCCCGGCGCCAGGGTTTAAGTGCAAGTATCCGTCCATATAGTTGACGCCGCTAGGCGCAACGAATGTTTCCGTGAACTTGCACCAGCCCGTATAGCCCGTGACCTGCGTAGCCGTGACAGTCACCGGAGTATTCGGGCTGGCCGCCTGCGCGCCGACAGCACAATTTAGCACATCGAGAGAAACAACCGGCCCTGTTCCCGCAATAAGTTTGTTGGCTAGCAGCCATTGATGGCCGCCGACCGACTTCGCGTAGAACTGGAACGTATAGGTCTGTCCCGGCACGAGCGCCGTGCTGTTGCCGGCGTTCCGCGTCAGGTGTAGGCGGTGGTAGTCGTTGGTTGCACTGGCAAGCAACCGCACTGCGTTGTTATAGCCGTCAGGAGACGCCTGCCCCGCCGTGAAGGTTAGGGCCTGCGTATTGCCAGAGGCGACCTGAGACGCAGCAAGATTGTTTGGCGACTGCGCGTTTATGTCGTTCGGCCCGCGGGCAACGATGTTGAGCGGGATCGTGGTCGTCCGCGGAATTCCGTTCGGGATCGGATTTCCGCCGGCAGGCTTCTGCGGCTGCTCTACGAGGGTAAGGGTGGGCGCTCCGGCGGCGCTGGGGAACGTGCCCGACACCGTAGAGCCCGAGACGGTCAGGACCGTGCCATCGCTCGACGTGGCCGTGATCCGCGTTCCAGCGGTCCGGTTGTTGATCGTCGCCGTCCAGACGGAACCGGGAGGCGGCGAGGCGTTGGAGAGCGTCAGCGCGCTATACTGCGCGATGGCGTTCGCCGGTTTCACGATCGACGAGTCGGCGATGACCTCGTTCTGGTTGGCCGGCGCGACCCAGGTCCGAATGGATTGGACCGTGATCGCCATGGCGCTCGGGTCGAAAGGCCCGACCGGGGCCGTGCCGTCCGTCGAGGCCGGCGCGATGAAGTCAGGCACCGCCTGACCGCCGATTTTCAGGTGATAGCCGATCTGCTTGACGACGCCATCGATCTGATCGGTGAAGGTGTCGGATAGGAACTGCTGGTGCTGTTGCAAGAACAGCTTGCCATCCCATATGTACTGAACGGTACCATCACGCTTTAAGTGAACGCCGAGCGTGTGAATACCATCAAAGATCGTCGCGCCGCCCGTAAGCGCGGCGTAGGGATAGCCGTTATTCGGGATAAACGTGAAGCCGTTGTCATTGGCGACAAACGACGTATAGGGGTCGAAAGTACGGGTCGAGGGGTTCGTTCCCGGCACGATACCGGACGTCAGAAGCGTGCCGCTCGGCGCCAGATCGGGGCGCTGGAAGAAGTCGCCGTTGTCGATCTCATAATACGGCTTTTCGACCGTACCATTGACCGTGAACTTCATGTCGGCAGTAAGAGCGTTAGCAGTGCCGTAATTATAGTACGGATTGCCATTCGCCGCCGCGACGCGCTTGGGCGACGCTTGATAAGCCTGCTCTAGCCAGATCGGCGGCCACGCCTGCGCAACCGTCGGCCCGCGGAACTTGACCTCGATATAGGAGCCGGGGAGGATGTTGAGCTGATCGCGGAAGACGGCGCTGTAGAGGTTGCCCTTGGTGTAGGGCACGGTGTTGTTCTTGATGCCGCGCGAGAGCAGCTTGACGCCCTCGGGCAGGAACTCGATCAGCCGTGCCGGGTGCGGCGTAACACCATCGGACTTGAACTCAGGGTAGAGGCGGTGCCGACCGTAGGAAGTCTGGACGCCATCGCTCGGGTTGTTCGGCCCGGTAGAAACGACGCTCGACTGATCGCCGAAGATCGAGTTGGAGAACGAGATTTCGTTATACTGCGTCTGGTTGCGAATGTTGGCGTTCGGAGCCGTGCCGAAGACGATGCTCTCCACGTTCGTCGTGCCCGAGAGCAGGGCGATGCCAGTACTCGGAACGGCCGAGGCGTCGACCGGGGGCGCCTTGGTCGGCCAGTTGGGGCTCTGTAGCCACTGCTGGGTGAAGTCGATCGGCGGGATCGGCAGCGGCGGAACGTAGGCGAAGGCCTGCGTCACGTCCTGGGTGGTGATGCGGTACTTCACCGAGAGGCGCGCCACCTCGGCGGCAACCTGTGCCGCGGAGGGCGCCGAGCGGGTTAGCTCAAGTAGCGCGATGTCGGCGCGAGAGTTGTTGAGGAACTCGAATTGCGTCGCCTTGCCGGCGCCCAGGTTGCCAACCGTTCCCGCGGGCGAGGCTGCGGTGACGAGGCCATTGCGCAGGATGTAGAAGCGCGAGCCGTCGCAGATGACCTGGAGGATGCCCCACGTGCCCTGCGCCGGCACAAGGTTGCCGACGAGCGCCAGGTTCTCGACCGCCGTCGCGGCGCCGTTGTTCTGGCCTGCCTGCAGCGCGCGTGTGGTGCCGCTCGACGACACCGGCCCAACGGTGATGTACGTCGAGCCGTCCGTGATCTTGAGGATTTCGTTTTGGTTGCCGAGCGTCGTTGACTGCCGAAGCACCGCCGTGAGCGACCAGGGCTGGCCGGCGACGGCGACGAACTGATCCGCTTCCGACGGCGGCAGAGTGAGGGTGTCGTAGTAGAGCGCGTCAGACTTGGCGCTGAGGTACGGCAGGCCCGCGGGGCCGCCGGAGGCCGTAAAGACGGCCTTCTGGTTGCCGGTCAGCTTGAGCCCGCTCACACGCTCGTTGAGCGCGACGACGTTGTTGAAGCCGTCGATCTTGACGCCCGGAGTGCCGGCGGGGAGGTCGGCGTAGCTCGTGGGGGCGCTCGGGTCGATCGAGTAGACCAGATCGGGCAGGAAACTGACCGCCGTGCTGGCGGTCGCCGCGCTCGACAGTGGGTACAGTTTGCCCGCACCGGCAGGGTCGAACAGCGTGCGCGCCTGAGCCGGAACGAGGCCGGCTGGGAACGCAAGGTTCAAGGTGAGCAGAAGCGCGAGAGCGCGGCGAACGAGACGCATGATCCGAGGCCCCTTAGGGTGATGGGATGGGCGGCGCTTGTTGCGCCGCCCCCGTGTGGTGAAGGGCGCTCAGAATTCCTCGGCGAAGACCGGAAGCGGCGTGACGCCCGCCGAGATCACCGAGATCGCCCCGGTGCCGACGTGCTGCGGAAGCGTCTCGTAGAGGCCGTCGGCCGGCAGCTTCATGCTGTTCTGGTCGACCGTCGTGCCGCGGTAGGCGATGCTTCCCTGCGGCTGGATGCGGTAGCCGCGACGGTTCACGTTGGCGGCCATGATCTGCGTCGGGATCGAGACGTAAGCCGGGGTGAGCGTGGCGCCGGTCCCGGTTCCGGTCGAGGTCGTGGCGACGGGCGCCGTCGGCAGGACGGTGCAGGAGCCGGGCGTGCTGAGCGTGACGGTCGCGGCCACGCCGGAAGCGACGGTCGCCACGGTGAACTTCGGCTGCACGGTGCAGGTGCCGCCGACCAGCGTCAGCACATCGCCGACCGCTTGACCGGTTCCACCGGCGGTCACAGCGGCCGAGGCACCGGCAACCGGGACGATGGCGGAACGCGAGGTCGAGGACGCCTTGACCACCGTATCGACGGAGAGCAGGCCGGACAGCTTCGACCACAGCGCCTTGAGCACCGAGGTATGCGAGGCGTTGGCGGCAGCGCCGTCCCACGCGGCATCGGCCGGCGTGCCAACCGCGGCGGCCGTCGCCGCAGCCGAGGCGTTGCCCGTCGCCTGCGCGGCGGCCGTGGCCGCACCGGTCAGCTTGCCGTCGATCGAGGAGAGCGAGGCGTTGCCCGTCGCCTGCGCGGCGGCCGTGGCCGCGCCGGTCAGCTTGCCGTCGATCGAGGAAAGCGAGGCATTGCCCGTCGCCTGCGCGGCTGCCGTGGCGCCGCCGGTCGTGTTGGTAGCGATCGAGGCGAGCGCCGCGTTGGCGGTCGCCTGCGCGGCCGCAGTCGAGGCGCCGGCCGGCAGCGGAACGACGCCGGACAGGGTGAAGACCCCCGGATTGGACGGGGTCAGGAGCGGCGCCCCGAGGGCGTCGACCAGGGCGTGCGCCGGCACGTAGATGCGGCGTCCCGAGGCGTCCGCGCCGATGTCATAGGCGCGGCTCGCGAATGGCGTGCTGCCCGTGTCATTCATCTTGCCGATGAGGTTGTCGGCGGCGAAGGCGGGGGTCAGGGCGAGCAGAGAGAGCGCAGCCGCAAGGGCCACGTTGCGAGAATGCTTCACGGGTGTCTCCGGGGCAGGTCAGGCGCGGCGCACAAGCCGGCGTCGACAGGGGGGTGGCGGTCGGCGGCGCTTCAAAGGGCGCCGAGCGAATTCGTCGTGAGAGGCTGGGACAGGTCCAGGAACCCGGCGTCGGCGTCGGGCGGCGTCACGGTGCCAGGGCCGAGGAGGGGGGATAGGATCGCCTGCAGGTCCAGGAGCGAGAATAGGCGCTCCACGCCGTTAATGCGCAGCAGGTACCCCGCACCGGAGATCTGCGAGGCGTCCGGCAGGATCGTCGAAGGATCGCCGCCGCGCGCGTCGGCGATGACGACGTCCCCACGCCCCGCCAAACCGATCCAGTAAGGCGTCAACTCTAGGTCCAGGCCCGTCGCCGGAAGGATCCTGCCGTGCGCGAGGTCAGGGATCGATGCTGCAGGATCGGCGGGCGTGATGTGCTTCAGCATCGACAGGCTCCGAACGGGAGAGAGCCGCCAAGACGCTTACGAAGGCTCGTTCGGCGTTGGCGAGGAAGGGCGCAGCGCACGCCTAGTGCAGGATCTGGTTGACGGTCGGCGCTGCGGTGTAGGTCATGGTCGCGAGCTGCCCGGCCGGGATCGTGAAGCTGCACGGGCTGCCGGGGCAGATCGACAAGTTGCCGCCGCCGTTGGCTGCGCCGACGGTGACGGTCACCGCCGAGCCGCCGAACACGACGTAGCTGGCGGTGGTCGGCAGCGGGCCGAGCTGCATCGGGCTTGCCGAGACCGTGACGGTGCCGCCGCCGATAGGGTTGTAGCCGAGGTTGTCGTGGAACCGGTTGTTGATGCCGGTCGAGGCATTCTGTAGCGCGGCGGTGGTATTGCCGGTCAGGTCGTTGTCGTGGGCGATGATCGCGTCGGTGCCGGCTTCGATCGCGATGCCGACCTTGTTCGTATCGTTGGGCGAAGGGGCAGCCGCGCCACCGAACGGCGAGAATTTGCCGATCTTGTTATCCGCGGCTGTGAGGTGGCTGCACCCGGCCTGCGCCTGGATGCCCTTCTCCCAGCCGGAGAAGCTGACGCCGGTAACGGTGACGTTGTAGACCGGCCCCTTGCAGCGCAGGCCCGAGCCGGTCTGCCCGGTGGTCGAGGTGATCTGTCCGCCGCCGGTGATCGAGACCATGTTGATCGGGTAGGGGAAGCTCGCCGTCGGCGTGGCCGCGCTGGCATCGAGATCGACGCCGATCGTGTTCACCGCGCTGTCGATCTGCTTCGAGTTGGTGAGCCACGGAGTCGGGATCGATAGGTCGAACACCCGGCCCGTTCCGACGGGGCGGACGACCACGTTCCCGGCCTGCGCGCTGTCGTTGGACCCGATCGCCAACGTGACCTTCTCGACGCGCTGCCCGTTGCCCGGGACGATCTTGTAGCTCGTCCGGTTGCTGACCCAGTCGTTGGCGAACGCGTAGAGTTCGCCGGTCTGGGTCACGGTCACGGCGGCGTCGGGGTAGCGGCGGTTGGCCGGGTTGTTGTCGAGGAAGTTCGACAGGCCGAGATTGCGCGCGATGATGTTGTGCGGGCCGACCGAGCTATTATCGACGAGGATGTAGCCCGAGCCGGGGCTTGTCACGCCGTCCGCCGCGTAGGCGAAGGTGTTGCCTTCGACCATCATCGTGCCGCCGGTAGCCCCCATCCGCACGCAGATGAAGCAATGCCGGAACAGGCTGTCGCGGACATACCCGTATCCGTTAGCGAGGTTGACCGTGTAGCCGCCGGTTCGCGCGACACCGCCCTCGAAGTCGAGATGCGCGAAGGTCAGTCCGTCGGAGCCGGAATAATCCCCCGTGAAAGTCAGACCGTTGAGCGAGGCGGCACTCGCTACGCTGGTCAGCTCGACGCAGCGCTGATTGAAGCTGCCGACCCGCAGGCGCGGGTTCGGGATCGTCACGGAGCTGTAGAGGATCTTGCCGCACGGCAGGAGCAGGGTGCCGCCGGCCGCGGGGACCTTCTGGATAGCATCGAGAATGTTGCTGGTCTGGTCGGTGCCGTCGTCGGCCACGACGCCACCGAGCAGGCCGGCGGAGTAGAACGGCCGCCCGGGGACCGCGTAGAACTGCCCGAGCAGGTTGCGGCCGAGCGTCGGCCCGCCGCGGAGCTTGACGTAGCCGTTCCCATCCATCTGGGCCTGCGGAAACACCATGTCGGCGCGAGCGCCGGACGCCCCAGCGACGAGCGCCATCACCGCGGGGATGACGCCGAAGGCGGACAAGCGAAGCGTGCGGATCATCGGACCGTCCAACCTGTGCCTGCCTTGGTGCGGCGGAAAATGAGGACGCCCCCGGGCGAACCGATCGAGGGCGCGGCGTTGCCGAGGATCGTGTCGGCGCCACGCGGGACCACGCTGATCGGCAGCGCGGCCGAACACAGCCCGGTCTCGTCGGCGACCACAAGGTCCTGGCCGAGGGGGTAGGCCGAGGCCGCCGGCAGGGTGACGACGCAGCCGGTGGTCAGGGCGGCAATCGCGATATGCAGATCGTTGGCGTTGGCGGTGTAGGCCGTCGTCTGCACCGGAGTGCAGCCGGCACCGGCCGCGCCGATCGCGCCGCGGGCGGTGGCAGAGTCGCCGGCCGCGAGGATGGCCTTTCCGGCGTCGCCCGCATCAGAGATCCCGGCGACCGTCGCCGAGGTCGCCGCCGCCGCCACGCCCGCCACCGCCACCGCGGTTCCGGCCTTGACGGCCTTGAGGTCGTCGGCGACCTGGCCGTTCATGGCGTTCTGCTTCGTCCAGGCGACCCGCGGCGTGTCGCCGGTGCCGTCGTTGGGAAGCGTGCCGGTTTTGATGACCTGCAGGTCCATCACGCGCTCCGGGCGCACCCGTCCACCCGCTCGAGGTGGACGGGCGTTGGGTGGAAGGAAGGGGGGGGAGCGCGTCAGGTCAGGGCGGCGAAGGCCGCATCGATCTCGGCTTGCGTCGTCACGGCCGGGGGCGTGGCCGAGATGGCGAGGTCGAGCCGGCTCTCGACCGCGTAGCAGGCCTGGACGTGGGCGCCGACCGCGAGCGCGATCAGCTTCATCTGCTCGGCCGACAGCGTCACCCAACCCGACTCCGCCTTGAACTCGACGGAGGCGGCACCGGAGGCCTGGACGTAGGCGTAGGCGTTGGCGATCATCGTCTGGCTGGCGCGATCGGTGGCGATCCCGACGCCGGAGACCGCGATGCCGCCGACCTCCCGCGCGTAACGGGCGGCGGCCGCGTAGGCGATCAGGCCGTCGGTCTTGCTCGGCAGCGGCGCGGCGGGCGGCGAGGAGAAGGCGCCACCGTCGCCGGCGATCCAGCCGGGGGCGACGCCTTCGACCGCCGACACGTCGCGGACGTCGAACAGGTCGGTCGGCCAGGCGTCGGGCTGATCGGAGAGTGCGCGGACGACGCCGTCATGGATGAGTGCGTATCTCGGCATCTTAGATCCTCACATGTACAGGTTGATGCGGCCGTCGGCGCCCTTGCCGCCGGCGGCGTTCGCCGAGGAGCCGTTGCCGCCGACGCCGGCCGCGTTCGACTGGTTGCCCTTGTCGGCGTAGTTCGGCCCCGGCGAGGAGCCCGACCCAGGCGAGGCGCCGCCGGAGCCGCCGGCGAAGGGGGCGGTGTTCGGGTAGCCGAAGCCACCGGCATCGCCGGGATCGTTGATGTCGCTGCCGCTCGCGATGCCGCCGTAGCCGTAATTGGTCGACTGCTTGCCGCCGATGGCGCCGTAGCCGCCCCCGCCGCCGGTGGCGGCGCACAGGGTCTGCCCGGCGGTGTAGGTGACGCCCTTGGTGTCGATCACCGATCCGCTCTGCACGACGATCGAGGAGGTGCCTCCGTTGACGCCCTGCGTAGCGCTCGCGCCGCCGGCGCCGCCCGGACCACCCGCACCGACCGTGAGAAGGAGAACCGTGGCGGTGATCGCCCGGAAGGTCTTCTTGACGTTGGCACCGCCGCCGCCGCCCGATGCGACCGAAGTTCCGGAGTCCGCGCCACCGCCACCGCCGCCACCGCCGCGGCACTCGGAGACCTCGACCACGGCGCCGGCGGCGACGTTGAGGGTCGAGGTGCCGGGGGCGTTGTAGGGGTAGGGCGTGCGGCCGGCGATCAGCAGGGTCGAGATCACCGCCTTGGACGAGGTCGTCGACAGGCCCCGGATCGCCTGCGAGAGCTGGGAGAGGTCGGCGTTGGTCGGCGACAGCCCGGCGGCGATGATCGCCGCGACGATCTCGCGCTGCGTGTATTCGACGGCGGCGGCCGGAACCTTCGAGCCCTGCGTGCCGGCGGCGGTGTTCTTGCCGACGAAGGGCGCGTTCGGGTCGGTCGAGCCGGTGGGGGGGTTGTAGAGCACGAAGATCTCCGTCGGGCGGCGTGAGGACGCGATCCCGCGAGCGCGCGGGGTGCGCGCTCGCGGGGCGGGTTGAGCGGGAGGGACGGGGTCGGCCGGACGCTTGGGGCGCCAGGCGAGGGCGTAGTTGAAGATCAGGCTCGTGCTCGGCGGGCAGTAGCGCCGCAGCAGGCATTCGAGGTCGGTGGCGACGTAGAAGCCTTCGAGCGGGTCGTAGGCGAGTTCGCCGTCGTCGATCCGGAACGCGGTCTCACCGGCCGAGATCACGTTCACGACCCAGAACTTCCACTCGTCGCCGCTGTATTGCGGGCCGTCGAGGGAGGCCGTCATCGCGAAGCCTTCGAGCGCGTCGTCGACGACGCCCCCGTCGGCCTCGAAAAAGCTCTCGACGATCGGATTGGTGCCGACGGCCTCGGCGGGCTCGGTGCTGGGCACGAGGGCGAAGCTCTCGAGCGGGGTGCCGTCGCCGTCCGGCAGCAGCGTCGAGCTTTCGAGCGGGTCGTCGTCGAGGGCCCCGTCGTCGGCCCGGAACCAGGCTTCGGTGACGGAGGCACCCGCCACCTCGCCCTCGTCGATGAGGAACCACGCCTCCGAGATCGAAGCCTCGGTCACCGCCGACACGTCGACGAGGAACTGCGTCGGCTCGTCGATGGTGATCGTGTAGCCGAGCGAGGCCGCCAGGCAGATGAAGTAGGCCGGTGACTGCCCGCCGAGCGCGGCGAACCGGGTCCGCACCGCCGCGATCCGGGCGGCCGTGCCGGAGCCGCCGGTAAAGCAGGCGTCCGGGAGCCCGAGTTCGCGCTCCCAATCGTCGAGGCTGTCGGTGATCGCCGAGGGGAACGCCTGCGTCGCAAGCATCCAATCCCGCGCGTTGACGTCGGCGACCCACCCAGCGATGGCGCGCCAGAAGCGCCGCATCCACGGCGAGGCGCCGCTCCCATCCCCGGCCTCGTCGGTGCCAAAAGCCGGTCCGCGCGGGGTCAGGGGCAGGATCTGCGGCAGGAGGTCGTCCGCGGTCGGACTGGACTGCCGGTCGGCGACCGACGGCGCCCCGCTCGGCAGCAGCGCGCACGGCCAGCCCGGCTGGATCGCGCCGGCATAGCCTGCATCGACCGTCGCCGTCGTGCTGTCGGCGTAGGGCTTGAAGCCGTCGGCCGTCGTTGGCGTGGCCATGGCGCCCCTCAGTCGGTGTAGGAGATGGCCCCGAGGACCGGGTACTGGCCGGCCGCGAAGACGATGTCGGCTGCGGGCATCGGCAGGTCGTGGCCGTCCTCGCCGACGGCCCGGCCGATCGCCTCCTCGAGCCAGGATCGGTAGAGCCGGAAGGGCTGGGACGGCTTGCCCGGCTCGGCGCGGTCGATGAACACCGCCGCGAGTTCCGCGGCGATCGAGGCGCGGATGTCGGGGGTGTCGGGCTCAAGGGCCTGGATCAGGATCGGCACCGCCTGCGGGACGGGGGCGCTGACGAAGACGCGGGCCGTGACGGGGCGGCGCAGCGGGTCGTCGAGGTAGGCTTGCACCAACGCGACCTGCGTCGATGTCGGAACGAAGTTCGGCTGGTCGGTGACGGTGAACATCACCCAGACCGAGCGGCTGTCGTTCTGGAAGCTGTCGACGAACACGTCCCGGACGGTGCCGAGCGCTTCGTGGACCCAGGCGCGATAGTCGTCGGCCGCGCCACCCTGCGGCGGGTTGCGGCGGCGGGCGAGCACGCGCGCCCGCAAGGCCTCGACCGCTTCCGCGTCGGTGCCGCCGGTCAGGCCGGAGCCGTCGGCGGCGGGGGCGACCGCACCTTGGGTGGCGAGCCCGACGGGGGTCGCGCTGTCGCTCGACAGCGCGAGCACGGTGCCGGCATCGGCATTGCCGAGCCCGCCGACCGCATCCGCCTCGACGTAGACCGTGACGCCGTCGACGGTCGCCGTCGCCCCGGTCAGGGTGGTGTAGGTGACGCCGTCGCCGCGCACGAAGCCGAGCCCGGCCGGGACGGAGAGGCCGATCGGCGCCGCGACCGTGATCTGGCCGATCGCCGCCGTTCCAGGGCTGGCGCTCAAGCCAAGCTCGAAGGCGTGGCGCGCGAGCCAGAGTTCGTCCGCGGTCGAGGCGAACATCTGCTTGAACAGCCACGCCCGGCGCTGGTCGTGCTCGAAGTCGAGCAGGGCGAGCACCTTGCCGATCACCGTGAAGGTGTTGGCCCAGACCGAGGCGACGGCGCCCTCGATCGCGCCGGTGAAGTAGCCGCGCGCCGTCTTCGACAGCTCGGCGAGCGAGCGGACGCTATAGCCCGCCATCGGCGCGACTCCACAACAGGTCGAATTGATCGGTGTAGGCTTTGGTCCCGTCCCGGCCGTAGAGGTCGACCATGAGCAGCACCCGGCCGCCGACCTTGTCGACGACGGCCTTGGTCGCGATCGTCACCACCGCGCCCTGGCGGACGAGCGGCTGCAGGGCGCGCTCGGCCTCGGCCGCCATTTCCATGCCCGTCAGGTCGGAGAGCACGGCGCGGCGGTAGAGCCAGAGCTTGGAGCCGAGCGGCGCTTCGCCAGCGGCCGCGTCGACATCGAAGCCGTCGCCGACCCAGCCGCGGCGGTCGCCCCGATGCTCGAAACGCAGGTCGGACACGTCGGCGCGGGCATCGGAGAACAGCAACAGCACCACCGCGGTCTTGAGCGGGTTGGCCGCCTTGAGACCGCCGGCCGGGCCGTCGTCGCCGCCCTTCGAGAGCGCGAAGTCTCCGAAGATGCCGTTCCAGACGATGTCGGGCGGCAGCACCGCCACGCCCTCGTCGGCGAGCGGCGTGAGCGTGATCTGCATGGGGCACCCGAAAGAGGGGGAGGGATCAGACCTTCGCGAACACGGTCGAGGACGGGCCGGCCGCGGTCATCACCGGCGAGTAGGTGCCGTCGGTGCCGTCGCCGCCGAGGTAGGTTTTCTTGCCGCCGATGCTGGCGTTCTCGGTCGCAATCACCGCCACCGTCTTGCCGGTCATCTTGTGCGGTCGGTCGGCGGCGTCGTGCCAGATCCCGTCGGCGCCGAGCATGCGCGTCGCGTTGCCGGCGGCGTCGTAGAGGGTGGTGTTGCCCTCCGCGAGCCCCTTGGGCCGCTTGTCCTGGTGCTCCATGCCGAGGAAGGCGACGAGGCTGCGTTCGCCGGATCCGGCGATGCCGATGCCGTGCGAGCCCTTCGGCGCGTGCGAAGCCAGCCCGTGCTGGCGCACGACGTGGACGCCGGCGACCTCCTCGCCCGCGTAGCCGTAGCCCTTGGCGGTCTGCAGCTCGCCCGAGTCGTCGGTCTCGATCAGCTCGCCGCGGAACAGGTTGGTCTGGCTCATTCTCCGCCCTCGTCCTCGTCGATGCCCGAGCCCGGATCGAACACCGCGTCGGACTTGTCGCTCCCGGCCTTGCCGCCCTGGGCCTTCGGGTCGACGAAGGTCAGCGTCGCCCGCGTGCCGTCCTCGAGGCCTTGCCGGAAGTTGACCGTCGACAGGCTGTAGTCGCCGTCGATGTCCTCAGGGTCGTTCACGATCGCCATGAGCCGGCCGGGCTCCCAGAGGAGGCCCGCCTCGTCGCGCCAGGTAGAGACCGTGACCGTGATCGTCGTGCCGAACCCGGCTCGGCGCAGGCGCTCCCAGCGCAGGCGCTTTTTCAGCTCCTTCTTCGACCAATCCCCTTCCGGGATGATCAGTAGCGGCCGGTTGCGGGTGACGCTCGCATCGGTCTCGGTCTCCTCCTGGCGGAGGTTGTCCTTGCCGGTGCCGGTGGCCTTCTGGCCGCGCGCGACGTAGGTCGAATACTTCTGGTCGCACTTGATCTTGACGTCCATCTCCTCGACCGGAGACTGCCCCAGCACCAGGGCGCCGGCGTGCCGCTTGGTCCCGGCTCGCGTGATGCTGATCGAGCCGTCGGGCTGGCCCGACAGCATCAGCCCGAGGCGGCGCGCCTCGCGCTCGACCGTCTGGTAGATCGTGTCGTGTGGCTGGCGCTGGACCTTTGGGATCTTGGTGAGCTGCTGGTCGGTGGTGAAGCCGCAGCGGACCTCGTCGAGGTCCTTGGCGACCTCGAGCAGGGTCTTGTTCTCGAAACGCCCAGTCTTGTGCTTGACCGGGTGGCAGTCGACCGCGTCGGCGGACTTCGACTTGCCGTCGAGCGTAATGGTCTTGACCTTGCCCCCGTACTTCGCGCCGTAGCCGCCGATGTAGCCCTTGCACAGAAGGTCACCGCCGCCGGTCGGCCCCATCGCCTCCGGCGCGGTCAGGATCTCGATCTCCCGGCCGTAGCGAAGGCGCTTGGCCTCCGGGCTCCACGAGGCGTTGGTGGCGCCGAGCGTGAACGAGATCTCGGCCGACTCCGCCGAGCGGTCGACCGATACGTCCTGCCAGCCGATCAGGGCGTAGCCGTCGACGATCAGCGTGACGATCTCGGCGACAGCGGACATGGATCAGGCCTTCGGCGCGACGGCCTCGATCGTGGCCGGCATGAACAGGGGCGTGCCGCAACGGTTGCGCGCCAGCAGCTCGGGCGCGCGGGTCGGGTCGCCGTAGAGCGACCAGGCCAAGGCCGTCGACGGGAACGAGCGGTTCGCGTCGACCCGCACCACCGGCTGCAGGGTGGTGGCGAGCCGCACCAGGTGGCCCGACGTCTCCCGTGCGACGGCGGCGAGCACCGTCAGGATGTCCTGGCCGAGCGTCGCCGCGATCCGGTCGGCGGACGCATCGTAGGCGGCCGAGATCCGCGCTCGGGCTTCGGTCGCCGCGCGGCGATCGGCAAAGCCCGTGCGCGCCTCCGCGAGGAAGGCCTCGCCGAGGCAGGCTGCCTCGACCGAGGCCGCCAGCGCGCCGGCGAAGCGGTAGGCGCGGGTCAGCACCGGCGAGGCGGAGACCGGGATGCAGGCCTGCGTCCGGGCCGCCGCCGCGTAGAGCCCGGCGCTGGCGTCGCCCGCCTGCGCCCCGCGCGCCGCCGCCTGGACGGCGCCGACCAGGTCGACGCCGATCGCGGCGACGTCGGCGGCCGACAGCACCCGCGGCGCCGACACCCGGACGATGCGGGTGCAGGTCCCGGACACGCCGAGCGCGACGCTGGCCGCGAGCGGCAGGCCGGCGGAGAGGTCGGCGATCACGCCCGCGAGCGCACCGGCCGACACCGCGGCGCCGGCCAGCGCCCCGCTTGGGATCGTGCTCATGCGGCGCCCTCGGGTCGGGTTACGGGGTGAAGGCGGAAAGCGCCGCGCCGACCAGCGCGCCGAGCCCGTCGAGGGCCGAGGCCGCGATGCGGTCGCCGAGCGCCAGCGCCGGGAACCCGCCGCCGTCCTGGCCCGCCTCGACGAACTCGAGGTCGAGGTCGACGAAGCCCATCTTGTCCTTCCGGTGCGTCGGTGCGCAGCCGGTACAGCGCACCTGCTGCGCGGCGAAGAACGGCAGGACGAGCGTCCCGACACCCGCCATTCCGCACGCGGCCATCAGCGCCTGGACATCGGCGTCGGCCCGGTCGCTGGCGATGTAGGCATTGATTTTGAACTCACGGGGCAACCGCCCCATGTCCTCGGTCGAGTGCTCCTCGGCCTTGGTGTATTCGTGGACGGCGACCCGCCGCCCGGTCTTGGGCAGCGATTCGTCGTCGACGTGGAAGGGCACGCCGCGGAAGGAAGCCCTCCGCAGCGTCTGGATCCAGTTGCGCATTACTTGGCCGCTCCGGGTGTCGTGGCGGCTCCCGGCATCGAGACGGCGGCAGGGCGGCCGCCGGAGCTGCCGATCGTGCCGCGCATGGCGCTGATGCTGCCTTCCATCTGGTCGAGCTTCGCGGTGAGCAGCGGCGACGGCAGGATCGTGAGCTGCCCCACCAACCTGCCTTCCGGCGCTTCCATCGTCCCCGTAAGGGGTGGCATGTCGGTTACCCGCGCCGTGATCTGGTCGGGCTTGACCGTCGCCTCGATCGGCTTGCCGCCGTTGGCCGCCGTCGCGGATGCGGTCGCCGCACCGTCGAGGGTGTTGCCCAGCGCCTTGACCTGGCCCGAGGCATCCGAGCTGGACGGCAGCGCCTTGACGTCGACCGGGATCGTGCCGCCCGGCGTGCCGCCGAGCCAGGACGGCATGGTGGATTTCCACCAATCCTGAAGGTAGGGCCGCGCCGGCCCCATGCCGGCCATCGGGTTCGCCTCCGTCGCGCCGCCGGTGGCGTAGTCGATGCCCTTCGCGCCCTGCTCGGCCGCGAGCTTCGGCATTTGCTGTGCCGTGGCGTAGGCCCCAAAGGCTGCGCCTGCCGCGACGCCCGCAGTGATACCGGTGAGCCCGAAGGCCGCGCCGCCGCCGGCCGCCGCAGCGGCGCCGCCGACCGTGGAGCCCGCAGCCGTCGCGCCAGCACCGCCGCCTGCCGCGGCCGCCGCCGGCGCGGCGAGCTTGCTACCGAACCCGAGCAGGGTCTTGAGCAGAACGAGCGAGCCCCAAGCGCTCGCCGCCATGGCGCCGGCGCCGGCCCCGAGCGACAAGCCTTGCTGCGCCCCGACGGGGAGGTTGGAGAACCCGTCGAGGGCGCTACCACTCTTATCAGCCAGCAACTTCACCAGCGGGGCGTTCGCGTTGCCGATCGTCAGGATCAGGTTTTCGAACGAGCCCTTGAGGTTTTCGACCGAGCCGCCGAGGCCGGCGAACACCTCGTCGGCCTTTTTCTTTGCCCAATTCGGATCGTCGCCGGCGTGGCCGATCGCCTCCTTCGAGGCCTTGAACTCGTCCCACTGGCGCTGCGTGATCGAGCCCTTGCCGCCATGCTTGTCCGTCAGCCAAGCGTTGAGCTGCGGCAGGGTCATGCTGGACTTCATGGCCGCATCGAGCAGCCCCTCGGCGTCGACCGACTGCGCCGACAGCTTGTGGAACTTACCGACCGCTTTGGCCGCCACCTTCGCGTCGGACGCGCGGACGGTGCCGTCCTTGGTCTTGCCGAGCATATCGGCCACCGCCAACACGATCGCCTGGGTGTACTTATCCCGGTCGCCGATCAGGCCCTTGTCGCCGTTGATCGCCTCGACCCGCTTGCGGATCTCAGGCGTGAAGCCCTTGCCCATTTTGTTCTGGAACTGGCCTTCGAGCGCGTCGGTGCTGAGCCGGTCCGGCATGTGGACGAAGTCGGAATGCTTGATCCCGGCGGCATTCAGGGCCGCGATCCCGTCGGCGGTCGGCGAGACGATCTTGCCGGCCATCGACCGCATCGCGACGCCGGCGACGTCGCCGCGCAGGCCGCCCCGGCGCGCCAGCGCGCCGAGTGACATGGTGGCGTCAGTGCTGAGACCCGACGCGGTCGCAGACGCGATAGCGTAGTTGGAGAAATTCTTGACGTCCTCGCCGTCCATGCCGCCGATTTTTGCCATCTTGACGAGCTGGTTGGTGGCCTTGTTGGCCTCCGCAAGCGCCTTTTCCTTGGTCGAGATGTCCTTGCCCGACTGCTGCAGGTAGCCGCGGATGATCTCCGTGCCGTCCTTGAGGTCGACCTCCATCAGCGTGGAGAAGTTGCGGACGTTGCCGACGATGCCCTCGGCGACCTGCGCTTTGAGGCTCGGGGCAAAGCTCGCCGGCAAGCCCTGCATCGCTGCTGTCTGCGCCTTCACGACGTCGATGTTGGAGAACTGCGTCTCCTGACCGATCTGCTTGGCCTGTTTCAGCAGGTTCGCCTGATCGTCGTCGCCGATGTCGGTGAACACCTTTTGCTTGCGGGTCGCGAGGTCGAACTCGGCCGCGGCCTCGATCGAGCCCTTGGCGATCGACTTGACTTTATGCCCTGCAGCGATAGCCGCGCCGGCGCCGAGCACCTTGGCCGCTTCGGCCCGGTCGGCGCGCCTCTGCGCGCGGGCGGCGGCGGCCTCCTCGGCCATCCGCTCGCGATCGGCGCGCGCAGCGCGGCCGGAGGCACCCATGCCGTCGGCAACACGACGCCCGGCGGCGATGCGATCCGCCTCACGCCGGCCGGACACTCCCATGCCGGCAGCAAGGCCGCGCTCCGACCGCTCGAGCGCGGACTGCCGCTTCATCGCCGCGGTGGTCTGATCGATCGCGGCAGCGATACGCCTCTGTTCCGAAATCAGCCCGCTAACAGCAACGCCGCCCTTCGAGAGTGCGGCCCGCGACGACAGCACGGCCGCCTTCTGGCGCTCGTAGGCGGCGGTGGCGGCGTCCGCCGCGGCCTGGGCCCGGCGCATGTTCTGTTCCAGCTCGCGGGTCGGCTTGGCCGCGTTGGCGAGCGCGCGCGCCGCCTGGTCGACGCCGGCGCGCGCCTCCTGCATCTTGCGCTTGGTGTCGTAGAACGCCGAGCGCTGGCCGCTGTAGCTGTCGATCGCCTTCAACGCTTCGCGGGAGGCGTTGAGGGACTTGTTGAAGCGGTCGATCTCGGCGGAGACCTTGGCGCCCTTGCCGACGTCCTTGAACTTCTTGGCGATCCTATCGAACACCGCGCCGGTGCGGTCCTCGGCCGAGATGACCGCCTTGGCTTCGATGATCCGCCCCATGATCAGCGCCGCCCTCTGCTCGCCTCCCGCTTGCGCTTCTCAGCGCGCGCCATGGCGCGTCCGTACCAATGAATGATGCCGGACGGCGTGAGCCGCCCGACGGCGTCGAGGGGTTGATTCAGCTCGAAGACGATGTCGTCGGCGAGGTCGGCGAGGGTTCGCCGGCCTCGGCGGGCGCCTGGAAAAAACCCAGGATCGCCTTGCGCACCTCGCGGGCCGCGCGCCAGTTGGCCGATCCGAGCTGGAGGGCGGGAGGCTCGACGATGCAGGCCTCCGCATAGGCCGCGATCACCTCCGGCTTCTCGATCGTGAACAGCACGCCGTCCTCGCTCTGCCCGATCGTGTAGGGCTCGCCGCCGCAGGTCATGTATTC
The DNA here is from genome assembly GCF_022829665.1 of Methylobacterium sp. E-041. Lineage (NCBI taxonomy): Bacteria > Pseudomonadati > Pseudomonadota > Alphaproteobacteria > Hyphomicrobiales > Methylobacteriaceae > Methylobacterium > Methylobacterium sp. E-041. The sequence continues at coordinate 26,076 of NZ_JAKSYQ010000237.1, forward strand.
GTCGTAGGTCGGCTCGCGCACGACGATGTGGGTGATCGGGCCACCGTGGCCCATGACGGGCTCGGCGAGCGGAATGCGGACGGGCTTCGACATGGACCACCAGACGATCGGAGAAGGGCGGGCGGGCCGGCGCGGTTGAGGCGCCGGCGGTTGTGGGTCAGTTGACCTGGTAAGTCGCGGTTTCGATCTTGAGGCCGGACACTTCGCCGTTCTCGGTGTCGAGCGACGGCTGACCGGACCAGTTCGCGTTCGTGAACAGGTGCGTGCGCTTGCCGGCGTCGGTCTCCACGAAGGTGACATTCAGCTCGGCGAGCATCATGTCGGCGTCCCACTTCAGGCCGACGCCGCGGTCGAAAGTCAGGTCGAGCGAGGCGAGCTGCGGCTTCACGCTCGACCAGCCGGTGCCGTCCTGGTTGGCGCCGTTCTCGCGCGTGGCCGTGGCCGGCATGATCGTGCCCTTGCCGCGGCCCGAGTAGCGGCGGCCGTTGATGTCGAGCGTGAACCGCCCGCCCGTGGTCTGCATGACGGTCGTCTCCGAGGTTCTGAGGGGTTGGGATCGGGAAGGGGGCGGCGGGGCGCGCGATCACGCCCCGCCCGTGCGCTACTGCAGCGACGCGTTCTGGTCGGTGAGTTCCTGGAACAGGGTGATGTTGGCCGCGAACACCCGGAACTGGTTGGCGACGTCGGTCGGCAGGTAGGCGTTGAGCCGGTTCGGATCGCCCGAGCGCTCGACGATCAGGTACTGCGTGAACAGTTCCGGCTTCTCGACGAGGCCCGCCAGCGAGAGCTGGGTGTAGGCGTGGATCATCGTCGAGCGCATCTGCGCGGGCGTGACCACGCCCTGGAGGCCGCCCGGGTTGTCGTCGCGCAGGACGTGCCGCGGATAGGTCGAGGTCACGATCAGCTTGATATACCGCTTCACGTAAGCGGCGATCGCGATCGTCTCGATGTCGAGGAAGGTGATGTCGGCCTGACCGTAGAGGTTGGTCTGGTAGGTCGTGACCACCCGCTCGAGCGCCATCGTGCCGTCGTTGTTGACGGTGAAGGCGGAGATGCCGTTGCGGTAGAGGCTGTCGCGGTCGGCCAGGCCCCAGCGGTCGGACAGGGCCTTCGGCGGCCGGATGCCGGTCACGACGAGGGTCTGCAGCGGTCGGGCGATCTCGATCGCCTCGGTGAGCGAGCGGCCGAGGTTCTTCGAGAAGGCGGTGATTGCGGCGGCGCCGGCAGCGATGCTCCACGGCGCCTGCGGGTAATTCAGGGTGCCGAGGATGGTGGCGTGGCGATCGTTGCGGGTCGAGCCGAGCGTGGTCTGCGCCGACAGGTTCCCGTTGTTGATCGTGATGTAGTGGCCGTCGAGGCCGACGGTGGGCGACCAGCGCCCGGTGCCGGAGTCGGAGAGGAAGTCGCGCGCGGCGTTGAGCTGGGCGACCGAGGCGTAGGGACCGACGAGCCAATCGAACTGCGTATTGCCCAGCGCGGCGAACACGACCGCCAGGTCGACGACGCCGGCGCCGTTCGCCATCGCGCCGATCGCCACCGTGATCCCGGCGGGATCGACCTCGTCGCCGTCGAGGCCCGTCTCGATGCGGATGGCGTTGCCCTCGACGCCGGTGTGCTGGGCGGTCAGCGTGACGACGCCGGCGGCAGCCGTCGCGACCACGGGCGCGCCGAGGCGGCGGCCGTACTTCGTGAAGCCCTTGCCGACCACAGCCGCGAAGGCCGCCGCGATGATGGCCGGGGTGTCGCCCAGCGCGACGCCGACCGAGTAGCGCTCGCCGGCGATGTAGCGCACCAGCGTGCCCGGCGCCGTGGCGGTGCCGGTGATCGTCAGCGTGCCCGTGGCGGCGGTGGCGCCGGCCGGATCGCCGACGTCCATGACCCAGGTCTCGCCGACCGGGTTGTGATAGCGCGAGATCGCGATCATGTCGGCGAGCATCGAGCCGCGACCGGCCAGATAGTTCGGATCGGTCGAGCCGATGTTCTGCGCGGCGAGCGCCGGCAGCGCCGAGCCGGCGAGCTTGCGGCCGAGCAGGAGCAGGCACGAGGTGCCCGAGTAGGGCGGAACGCCGGCGTTCACCTCGGCGTAGAACAGGGGCACCCGGATATCGCCGGGGGTGTTGTTGAAGGCGACGGTCAAGGCGGGCGCTCCAAATGAAAAAGGGCCGCCTCTCGGCAGCCCTTCGGGGGGTCAGGACGGGTTGGCGGGGTCAGACGGCCGGCGCGGACGCGTCGGCGGCGTCGGGCTCGGGTGCCTCGACCGGCTCGGCCAGTGCGGGCTCGGGCTCGTCGACGATCTCGGTCACGACGACATCGCCGCGGAGCTGCAGGCCGGCCCAATAGGCCGTCCAGGCAACCGCGATGCCCTCGCGCGGCAGATCGCGCCCGCGGGCCGGGTCGGGGATCGAGGCGCCCTCGTGGGCGGGGGCGACGTGCTTGCGCATCGGGTGTCTCACGGGTTGGCGGCCAGGCCGATCGTGCGGCCGGCGGCGAGATCGGCGGCTCGATCCGGCGGCGAAGCGGGGTCGAGAACCTGCGGCGCGAGGACCAGGTCGACACCGGCAAAGGGGGTCGGGCCGGGCGGCGGGAGCGGGGCGGGAAGCTTGCCGGCCAGGAGCTGGCAAGTCTCACGCGGGCCCAGGCCCGGCAGGAAGTGCGGGGCCAGCGTCCGCAGCGGTTCGGGCAAGGCCGCGAACTCGCCCGTCGGCGGGTCGAAGATGTCGTCAGCGGGCGGGTCGAACAGGTCGACCGTCAGCGTCAGCAGGTGGATGGCAAGCTTCTCGCCGGTCTGGTCGGTCGCAAACCGCTGCGAGGCGAGCTTGCCGAAGCGGCGCACGACGTGCTCGCGCAGGAGTGCGGCCGGGGCGGTGTCGCCAGCGGTCAGCGCCTGGATCGCGCGCTCCTCGATGAGGTCGAGGTAGGCCTCCAACTCGCTGTCGGTGGCGACGTAGCCCAGGACCTGCTGGTCGTCGGGCCCGGCGACCACGTTCATTGCGATCTCGATCACCAGGTCACAGGACGTGCGGAACGGGAGGCCGCCGTTCTGACGGTCCCAGGCCTCGCCCTTGGTTTCCTCGGTGGTGACGACGATCACCGGGACCGGCTCGCGGTGGTCGAAGACGCCGATGCGGCTGTCGTAGACCCGGCCTTGGACCAGGCCGTCGATGGTCGGATCGGCGTTCAGGACCTCGATCGTCTGAAATCTCGCGGCGGTGCGGATCAGGCTCATGGCTCGGGCACCGCCGCGGAACGCTTCTCGATGAGATGGATCCAGGCACGGCCGAGGTCGGCCGGCAGATACTTCGTGACCTCGAACACCTCGCCGGTGTCGCTTCGGCGCACGATCCAGCCCTGCAGCGGCGGGGTCGGCAGCGCACCGACCGCGATGTCGATCATCGGCGACTCCGCCGCGATCCCCCGCGTCGTGCCGTCGGCCATGCCGCGACCGTGCGCGTGCAGGACCGAGCCACGGGCGACGAAGGTCCCGACGAAGGCCAGGACCTGGCCCGATGCGCTCGGTTGCGGCCGGGCGTTCACGGCGCGGCGGCCGGTCGGGGTTTCCGGCGGGGCGTAGGGCTCGAGCACGAAGCCCTCGCTGAACACCGCATCGCAGGTGGCGCCGGCGGCGGCGGCGAGGCGGGAGAACAGCGAGGGCATGGGTGCGTATCCCGTTCAGCCGACCTTGGCGCAGAAGCTCGCGTTGACGCGCGAGGGCACGACCAGCGGGGCGGACTCCGAGTAGGCGTTGCGACGCGAGGGGTTCTCGGTGTCGTAGACCTTGCGGAAGATCTCCTGGGAGACGAGCGAGGTGACGTCCTGGATGGCGCCAAACGCGCGCACGCCCTCGATCGCCGGCGAGCCCATGATGACGTTAAGGTCGTCGATGAAGCGCTCGGCGGTGCCGTCGGCCTGCTCGAAGCTCTGCTGGTAGATCCAGAACTCGAAGTCGCCGATGGCGCCGACGTAGCGGGCGCGGGACACGTCGTCGGGCTTCACCGGCCCGAGCTCGACGTTGCCGGTCGCCTGGCGCCGGATGTCGAGGATCTTCATGAAGGCGTCGTCGGCGCGGGCGAGCTTCCAGGCGCCGCCACCCATCACGACCGTGCCGGGGGCGATGCCGCACTTGTCCTGCGTCGCCTGGGCCCAGGTCTCGATGTTGTCCATCGTCTTCACGCCGGCCTGCCCCCAGCGGTTGGCGCCGGTCAGAGCCACGGTGAGCGAAGCGTCGCGCTCGTAGTCGACGGTCTGGGTCGGGTAGTCCTCGCCCTCGACCTTGACCTTGCCGAAGCGCAGGGCCTGGGCCGCCATCCACTCCAGGCGGAACAGGAAGGCGCGCTCCTGGGCGGCGAGCACGTCGACCATCGTCGCGTCCATGCGCTCGGCCGGGGTCATGTCGCCGGCGTAGCGCTCGCCGGCCATGCGCTTCATCGCGCGGCCCGGCTTGATCACCTCGAGGAGCTTCACGTTCGCTGGCTTGAACGACTTCGTGATGTAGCCGCCCGACGTGGTCGGCTTGGCCGAGGCGTCGGGGTGGACGAACGGTGCGAGCTTGCGGCCGGTCTTGATCAGGTCGAAGTCGATGCTCTCGGTGTCGAAGTTCTGGACCATGCCGAAGAACAGGTCGAGCAGGAAGGTCGAGGGGGTGTCGACGCGCTCGTCCATGACGCGGGCGAGCGTGTGGGTGTCATAAACCAGGCTCATGACGGGCTCCGAATTGCGATGTGGCTGGGGATCTGCGGGGGCCCGTCAGGCGATCGGGCGCGGGGCGGCGAGGGCGGCCAGAGCCGCCCCGCGGTCGGGGTCAGTAGGTCGAGAGCGAGAGCGGCGTCCGGATGAAGAGCGGGGAGCCTTCGAAGGCGAGGCGGACGTCCTCGACCGAGAAGCTCGGATCGATCGTCAGCGTCGTCGGATCGAACACGCCGGCCTTGTAGGTCGGCCCGACGGCGTCCGCCGCCGAGGCGTCGACGTCGCGGACGGCGATGCCGATCGGCTTCTGCGAGCCGTCGGTGGCGGTCTTCACGGCGAGCTTCAGCTTGCCGCTCGCGGTGACGCGCCCGACGACGGAGCGCTTCGCGACGAGCGCGCCGGTCAGGTAGGTCTCCGGCTCGGAGTAGACCGGCATCGTGCCGACGATGTCGTGCTCGGGGACGTAGGTGTTGGTCTCGTTCAGGGCCATGGCGGCTCAGTCCTCAGAGGTCTGGCGCCACCTGGCGCCGGTGACGGATGGGAAAGGGTGGGTCGCGCCGATCAGCGCGCGGCGACGTCCTCGCGGGTGCGACCGCCGGCCTTGCGGTAGGAGGCAAGGATGCCGCCCGCCTTGTCGTCCTTGCCGCTGCCTGCACCGAGGTGGCCGGCCGCGGGCGCGGGCTTGTTCGGGCTCTGATGGCTGGCCATCGCGTCGATCAGGCCGTCCTTTGCCGCCTCGAGCGTGGGCGCCCTCGCGACGATCTCGTTCAGCGCCTTCAGCGCCAGCCCGGAGTTCTCGGCGGCGGTGAAGAACTGGTGGGTCCAGGCCTTCGCGGCGGGGGCGGGCGGGGCGGGTTCGACCTTGCCGGCCGCGGCCGCATCGGCGGCCACCTTCGCCGCCGCGATGGCGTCGGTCATCGCGGCGGTGGCCGCCTCCAGGGTGTCGACCTTGGCGACGATCTCGAGCAGGCTCTTCACCGACAGGCCGCTCTCCTCGGCGGCCGTGAAGAAGTCGGTGGTCCAGGCCTTCGGGGCCGGCGTGGTCGCGGTGGTCTGGGTGGTCACGGGCGTCTCCTTGGCCGTGTCGAGGGATGCCGCCGGGGCGGCCTTGGGCTTGGACCGGCGCGGCAGGCTCTTGGGGGCGTGCGCGTAGATCCGGTAATCGAAGCTGGCGGTCGCCTCGGCGAGGTCCTCGACCTTGCCGGTGCAGAAGCCTTGTGCGACCGCCTCGTCGGCGTCGAACCAGGTCTCGGCCTTCATCAGGTCGCGCGCGGCGGACTGATCGATGCCGGCACGCTTTGCGTAGATGCCGGCGTACTGGTCGGAGAGCTTGTCGAGGACCGTGGCGCTGCGCTGATGGTCGGCGGACGTGCCGAAGGTGACCCCGGCGGCGTCGTGGATCATCATCATCGCGCCGTCGCGGATCTCGCGGACGTCGCCGGCCATGACGATGAGCGAGGCGGCCGAGGCGGCGATGCCGTCGACGACGACGGTGACCTTGCCGGCATGCGCGAGCAGCAGCGAGTAGATCGCGATGCCGTCGAAGGCGATGCCGCCGCCCGAGTTCACCCGGACGGTGATGTCGCCCGGGCCGTGCTCGGCCAGGGCGCCGGCGACATCCGCCACGGTGAAGCCGTCGCCCCAGCACCAGGGGTCGCCGACGTCCCCGTAGAGCAGGATCGTCTCGTCAACGAGGAGGCTGGGCTTGTCCATCGGGCTGGGTTCCGTTCGGGGGCGGCGAAGCCGCGTTCATCGGGAAGCGGCCGTCGCTGTCGAACCGGGTCCGGTCGGCGTCGGCACGTCGATTGTCCTCGACGATCTCCGCCTCGAGGACCTCCGGGTCGTGCCCGAGCTTGCGCTGTTCCTCGGAGCGCGAGGACAGACCGGCCCGGATCGCATCGCGCGCGGCCAGGATCTCTTCCGAGGGCTTGATCATCTCCCGCCGCGGCGGGGTCCATTCGAGACTGGCCCCGGTCGGACCGTTCAACGGCACAGCTGCCGCCTCGAGGAACCAGCGGCCGATCCCGACGCAAGCGTGCGGGATCATCATGTGCCAGCGCCAGAGGTCGACCGAACGCTGGAATTCCAGCCATCCGCGGCGGCCGCCGGAGAAGTTCTCCTGGCTGAGGTCCCCGGAAATCAGGTCGTAGGGAACCCCGTACCCGACCGCGACCCGGCGCAGGCCGGACCGCAGGAAGTCCGGATAGCCGTTCGTCAGCGGCGGTTGTGCGAACTTGACGTCGCTCCCACCCGTGAGCCTCGTGACGAGCCCTGGCTCGAGCATGTCGACCGGGTTGCCCTGCTGGCTCGCAGCGACGGTTCCGTCGGGGTTGAACGTCGGGCCGCCTTCGTTCTTGTCCATCCAGAAGACCGCGAAGCACGCGGGGATCTTCTGGCGCATCAACTCGGCGTCCTCGTAGTCGCCGAGATCCCAGAGCGTCATCACCACCGGGGCTGCCCAGGGGATGCCGCGGGCTTGGTCCGGGCGATCGACGCGGTAGACGTGGATCACGTCCGCCGCCGGTACCCGCTTCGAAGCACCGTAGCGACGGTAGGATACCCCGTAGGGATGCTCGGGGTAGAGCCAGTAGGCGACGCGGCGGCCGGACCGATCGAACTCGATACCCTGGAAGCAGATGTTGCCGTCGCCGATCGGCCCGTGCTTGTTCGGATCGAGGTAGTCGGGTTCCAGGACGCGGACCTGAAGCGGGACCGGAAGCCGGAGGCTCGCCTCTGGGATGTAGCGGACGATCAGCGCCTCGCCGCTTTCCACGACCGTGCGCATGACCAGCGCCTGGAGGCCGTAGAGGTTACAGCGCCCGGCGAGGTCGATCGCCGTCGTGTCGAGGTGATCACGGATCAGCGCCTGGAGCGCCTTTTTCGCCCTCGGCTTGGCTCCCGTCACCGAGGGGATGATGCCCGAGCCTACGACGTTGGATGCGATGCCGCCTACGGCTCGGTTGGCGTAGGGGTTGTTCCGGCCGAAGTCGCGCGAGACGTCCCGCAAGCGACCGAGCGAGTAGAGGATCTCAGAATTCGCATCCGAGCTCGAGATCTGTCGCCCGGCGGTCCGATGGGTCCGCGCAGCTCCGTCGTACAGCGCGGTGGCCCGGGTCATGCCCTCGATGCGGGCGCGCGCAGCGAGGCGCGTGGCCGCGCGCTCCGGCGCGGCCCAGCCGATCGCGCGATCGAGCAGGTTGAGCTTTGCCACGGCGATCAGGACAAGTTTGAGCGATAGCCCGCGACGTAGCGGCTGCGTTGAACCGTGCCCGTGGCTTCCGCACGCATCTCGGCCAGGGTCGAGCGCATGTCGGCGAGCGAACGGTAGACCACCTCGCGATTGTCGGCGAAGCGGACCTTGGTCGCCCCGGTGGCGATCGCCGCCTTCAGGGCGTCGATGTCCTTCTGCGTCCAAGCCATCGGCGGGATCCTGCTGTGGCGGCGATCAGCGCCGGAGAAACCCTCGGCGCGGGCCGAGGAAGTTGCCCGAAGGGGCTGGCAGCGGCGGAGCCTGCCGCGGCTCGGGCTTGGGCGCCCGTGGCGTTGCGGCGACGGGCGCGATCGCCTCTGGTGCGGCGGTTGCGGTCGGTTGAAGCCTTGGGGTCGGCGAGGCGCCTTCGACCTGGGCACGTTCGAGGCCAAGCATCTTCGCCGCGGCGTAGGCGAGGGACTCGGCGTCGAGGTAGTGGTTGTGGCGCGAGCGTCGGATCCACACCCAGCCGCCGCCAGGCTTTTTCATCCGCGCCTCGGACACCACCTGGCGGCAGTAATCTTCGGTGGCGTCGATCGGCAGATGCCACCCACCCGGCTGATCGAGAGGCCAGCGGATGCGCGAGTGCAACCAGGACTTCAGGACGTCGGTGTCGAGGCGGACCAGGTCGAGGCCGTAGCTCGGCTTGCCGCCGATCGGCGTGACATCGATGCGGTTGACCGAGATCGGCACTGAGCGATGGTCGTAACCCTTGGTCGGCCAGACATGGCGAGCGTGCCGCCGGCAGAACTCGTAGACGGCGTTCTCGTCGCCGGCGTCCTTTTTGCCCGGTCGGAAGCCCGCGTCGATGAACACCCGACGGATCGGCATGCCACCAAGGCCGTTCTCGATCATCTCGGCCAGCTCGAGCCACACGTCGTCGAGACGGGTGTCGTGGTTGTCGCCGAAAATCTCCCCGTGCTCGATCAGCCAGGACTCCTGACGAAGCCCCCAACCGCGCACGACGTAGACGAGCCGATCCTTCTGGACGTCGACGCCGCAGGTGAGGAAAAGTACCCCATCCGGGATCTCCCGGAAGCGGTATGGCAAGCGCCTATTGGCGACGTCCTCCCATTCGGGCGCATCACCACCGGACGGCATCCACAGTTCGCCGAAGGCGGCGTTGGTGACCGTCTGGACCTTCTCCGGGTCGCCGGACTGGATCGCCTCGACGTAGCGCGCGGCGCGATCGCCGAAGCTTTGGAACGGTGAGCAAAGCCCCGACACCCACAACGACCAGGTGTCGCTCACCGGTGGCTCACCGACGACGTTGCCGTCGTCATTCAGGGCCTGCCCCGGGGCGACCTCCTGGCCCGTGAGGCTGATTGCCTTCTTGTCGCCGTCGGTGATGATGCACCCGTTGCGCGGGCACACGAGGTGCGCCGTCTCGCGGGCTCGCGCCGGCGTGGTCTTGGCCTCGTCGCCCTTGTGCTCGTACTCCAGACAGGAGAGGCGCGGGACGAACCGCTCCTCACAGTGCGGGCAACGCCACGTCCAATGATGGCGCGTGCCCGACTGCCAGAATTTCCAGATGGTCGACTCGATGTCGTCGGCCGGCTGGACCTTCCAGAACTCCAGCCCGGAGACCGGATCGGTCTCGACCTCCTTCGGCCCGCGCGAGGTCGTCGAGACCATGGCGTGGACGAAGTCGGCGTGGGTGTCGCCGCGGGCGTCGATCAGGCCGACTGGGTCACCCTGGCCCTTCAGGTTGGCCATCAGCTCGTCGGCCTCGTCTGTGAGGGCGAGCGAGGCCGGATCAGACTTCAACGCGGTCGAGGAGCCCGCGTGCGCCAGGCGCAGCGGCACGCCGGCGATCACCTTGCGGGTCTTGGTCATCCGCTTGCCGCGGGCGACCTTGGCGGCGAGGGTCGGAGCCTCGTCGAGCAGCGCCATGACGCGCGGCTCCCATTGCTCGGTGATGAACTGCTTGTTCGGCCCGACGTACAGGATCGGCGCGGGCTGCTGGTCGAGCCGCTGGCCGATGATGTCGAGGATCGTCTCCGATTTCCCGCTCTGGGCGGAGACGACGTACACGCACCGCCGGTACCGCCGCCGCGCGACGGCGCGACCGAAGGGCACGCTGTAAGGCGTCAGGTACGGGTTGCGCTTGCCCGGGAAACCCGAGCTCGGCGGGTACTCCCGGTTCTCGGCCCCCCACTCGTCAGGCGTCGTCCTCTCCGTCGGGCGGATCAGCGTCGAGATCCGCTCGTAGAGCCGCAGCGCATTTCTGGATGCGGCTGGCCACGCTCTTGAGGACATCGTCGATCTCGGCCTGCAGGCGCTCGCGCTCGTCGAGATCCCGCGTGAAGCGGGCGGGGACGTTGTTGATCTGCAGCACGACGACGCCGGCGACCTGGTCCATGGCGAAGATCGCATCGACCAGCGGGACGAGCTCGCGCTCCTCTCGCGCCAGCTTCAGCTCCTCGCGCCGAGCCTTGATCTCCTTGAGCCGGTCGGCGCCATTGGCCTCGCCCTTCGAGGTGCGCCGGATTTCGCTTTGGACCTTGTGCTCGACGAAGGCCTGGACGCACTCGGGCAGGAGCCACTCGCCGTGCCCGAGCTTCCGCAGGATGCCCGATCCGGCCAGCTGCTGGATGCGCCGGGCCGAGACGCCCAGGATCTCCGCCAGATCGGCTGTCGAGACCTCCACGGCACCCTCCGAAAGCGAAACCGAAATCGAGATTTTCGGAACCAAAATATGCGCAGAACCCGGGGTCTATTGCCCGCACAGGGGGGGACCCCGGGAAGGACCCAAAGCCCCCCGGGGCAGGGGGCACGTCTTGTTCGCCCCGTAGGCCCGCTGAGAGGCCAAGCGGCTTAGGTCAGAAACCTAGCACCCGTCTCGCGGGGCGGCTGCTTCCGAACCGTGCGGACCCCAAGAAGGTCCGCTTGCGGCAGGTTGGTGGAGGATGACATCGACCAGATTGGGTAGGAAGCAGACCTTCTCAAACTCAGAGTGAGTAGGTAGGCTCATCCATGCCATGGCCTCATTACCTACTCGTCTCGTGTCTAACTGCCCTTCTATTGGGGTCTGGACAAGCGCGGTCCGAAGGCATTGGGGAGTGGGCTACACAAGCAAGTCGTGAAATTGCCCAGCAAATCCGGGTGCCTTCCGTTTACAGGCGACCAATTGGTCCACCGACGACGATCGTTCAGTTCTTGGTGAACCGCACAGGTAATGTCAGCGACATCGTTGTAGTAAAAGGCAGTGGCTCGGCGGATCTGGACGATGCCGTCATTCGTGCTGTCAGATCCGCAAGACCGCTGCCGTTTCCTCCTATGCCGCCCAACACATCGACATTGAAAGCAACTCTGCCGATTACCTTCCGATGAAATTATGCTTTGAACGGCTCGCACTCCTGCGTGGCCGCACTGGGTCGGTAGCCGAATGTCCGCGTCCGGATCAAAGGCCGAGGTCCGTTTCCCACCCAGGCTGTGTGAAAACGTGCTGATCTGATAGGGTAAATCCCGATCTTGGAGGTCGGGATGAAGCGCTTCATCGCAGGTGAGGATCGTCAGCAGATCACGCTGCTTCCCGATTGCCTGGACGACTATATCACCGCCGACAATCCAGTTCGCCTCGTCGAGGTGTTCGTCGATGAGCTCGATCTGACAACGCTCGGCTTCGCGGGCGCTGTGCCGGAGGCAACGGGCCGTCCCGCCTACCATCCGGCGACGTTGCTCAAGATCTATCTCTACGGCTACCTCAATCGCGTCCCGTCGAGCCGGCGCCTCGAACGCGAGAGCCAGCGCAACATCGAGTTGATCTGGCTGACCGGTCGGCTGATGCCCGACTTCAAGACGCTGGCCGACTTCCGTAAGGACAATGGCCCGGCGATCCAGGCCGCCTGCGCGCAGTTCGTGGTGCTGTGCCGCCGGCTGGACCTGTTCAGCAAGGCCGTCGTCGCGATCGACGGCAGCAAGTTCAAGGCGGTCAACAACCGCGACAAGAACTTCACCGCCGCCAAGGTCGAAGCTCGGCTGGCGCAGGTCGAGACGAGCATCGGCCGTTACCTCGCTGCGCTGGACCGGGCCGACCGCGAGCCGAGCGACATCGCCGAGGCGCGCACGACGCGGCTCAGGGAGAAGATCGCGGACCTGCGCGAGCAGATGCAGGTTCTCCAGGCGAGAGGCCGGCAGGTCGAGGCTGCGCCCGATCGCCAGGTCTCACTGACCGATCCCGACGCGCGCTCCATGGCGACCAGCGGCAAGGGCACCGGCATGGTCGGCTACAACGTCCAGGCGGCCGTGGATGCCGAGCATCACCTGATCGTGGCGCACGACGTGACCAACATCGGGAACGACCGGGCGCAACTCGCGCCGATGGGGCTTCTGGCGCAGGCGGCGACGGGATGCGACACGATAACGGTGCTGGCCGACCGGGGCTACCTCAACGGCGAGCAGGCCCTGGCCTGCGAAGGCACCGGGGTGCTGCCCTGCGTGCCGAAGACCCTGACCTCGGGCCATGCCAAGCGTGGCCTCTTCACGGGCCAGGACTTCGTCTACGACGCCGAACAGGATCACTACACCTGTCCCGCCGGCCAGCATCTGACCAAGGGGCCGGCCCGGTCCGATCGCCGGGCCGAGGGCGACGAGATGGACCACTACCGCAACCTGACGGCCTGTCTCGATTGCGCGCTCAAGCCCCGCTGCACGCCGGCGGAGACGCGCCGTGTCAAACGCTGGGTGCACGAAGGCGTCCTCGACGCGATGCAGGCGCGGCTCGACCGGATGCCCGACGCGATGAAGATCCGTCGCCAGACCGTGGAGCACCCGTTCGGCACGCTGAAGGCCTGGATGGGAGCGACCCACTTCCTGACCCGGACCTTGGCGAAGGTCAGAACCGAGATGAGCCTGCAGGTTCTGGCCTACAACATGAAGCGGATGATCCAGATCTTCGGGGTCGCTCCGCTGATGGCGGCAATCCGGGCCTGAAGGCCACCGCTTCGCTCTGCGACACTCTCAGGACATTCGCCTTGAACCTGAGGGATCTGCGTTCCCACACGGCCTCCACCCTTAGCCGCCCAGCATGCGCCCAAGCTCGTGCTCGAGGCGGCCCGGCAGGTCGGCTGCGGCCGTGCTGTTGAAGGCCTCCGCGGTGGCGCCCTTCACCATCTCCTCAGGGATGAAGAGGCCGGACCGCGCCTTCTGGAAGCGATCCATATTCGCGGTCTTCGACCCGGTGCGCTCGAAGACCTGGCCGTTCCAGTTCGACTTCACGACCCTGTAGGGCCACCAGCCCGCCTTCATGAAGGTGTGCGGGTAGATCGAGCGGTTGTTCCAGGGCGCCGCGCTGACACCCGCACGGGTTTCACGAGCGCCGAAGTACTTCAGGCCGACGTTCCCGCCGGCACTCTTGATCGTGTACGTCAGCGCGCCTGGGCTGGCCTTGTTGACCCGCAGTGCCTTCACGATGACGCGGCGCTTCAGACCCGTCTGCGCCGTCAGCGCACGGGTCATCTGGGTCTTGGCCTTGTCGCCGGTGTGGTTGATCGCGCGAGCGAGCGCCTGCGGCGCGTTCTTGCCAGCGGCGCCGATCAGGTTGCCGAGGCGCTCAAGGGCGCTGGCGTCCAGGGTGACGAAGAGACCGCCGCTCATCGCGTCCTGCCCTATTCGTCAGCTTGCGGGCGAGATCCTGCGCGTCAGCGGCGAGGCTGCGGCCGAGGGCGCCGGCGGCGGGGCGCAGCGCGCCAAGATCCCCGCGAGCGGCGGCGCGGGCGGCACCTGCGAGGACGGCGCGGCGATCGCCGCAGTGGCAGGTCACTGGTCCTGCGAGACCATCGCCGGCACGAGGCGCTGTTCTAACTCGCCGCACCAGCCGCTCGGCACCAGGATGGGCCACGAGGCCCGCCGGCTGTCGTCGCTGAAATCCGGGGCGGACCGCCGGCACTCGCCGGCCCGCTGGTTGGCCGCCGCGTAGAAGCGGCAGTTGCCGCAGGTCGGCGTGTCGCCGGCAGGCACCATAATCTTCATCGGCGTCACCTCAAGACCACCGGCGCCGTCCGCAGCGCCTGATGCTGCATGCGGGTATCGACCGTGCCCGGCCGCTCGACGGTCAGGTCGGTGGCGTTGTCGAGGATGATCACCGAGACGTCGCGCACACCGTGCCGGCGGGCGAGCTGCGAGACTTGCGCGTCGATCGCGTCGGCCTGCGCCGCAGTCAGCTTCTTCGCCGTCCGGACGACGAGGATGTCGCCGCTCTCGACGTCGAGGCGCTTCACCTGCAGGTCGAGGTCGGCGAGGGCGACCGGCTCGTGGCTCAGCATCAGCGGTGGAAGCGAGGATACACCTGCCGCCGCGGCGCGCAGCGCCGCAGTGGCTCGATCGTCGACGACGACCGTGGCGTGCCGCATCTCGCAGAGCTTCGCGTAGCAGCCCTCGCGCCGGCAGAGATCCTGCCGGTCGCCGGGACATGTGGAACAGCGCATTTCGGATCTCGGTTGGCGTCGCGCGCCCGGGCCCGGGGCGACCGTTTTTGGTTCCGACAAGGACGATTGTCGGAAGCGAGCTCAGAGCGGGCCCGGCTCCGCGATACGCGATCGAGCCCAAGCTAGGACGGTGCGTCGGAGCCAGCCCCGAAACATCAGCGTCGCGCCGCCTGCGCCCACGCGTCCGCAATCGCGAACGGCAGCTGCAGGGCGGCCTCATGCAGGATCTCGCCGACGCAGCGATAGACGTCGAGCAGCTGCCAGACGTCGAGGCGGTGGCGCGGCTCAGACATCGTCGTCGACCAGGTCACGGACCATGGCGTCGCGCTCGGCCGCCGTGTCGGCAAGCCGGTGGACGTGGATCTCGGTCGCACCGTCGAGCCCGGCCTGCGCCGCGCAGTCGGCGACGCTGCCGATGTGGCCAGCGCCGAGCAGCACCGCGATGCCGTCCTCGCGCCGGCGGACGCCGAGGACCACGGCGCCGGGTGCCTCGACCGTGCCGGCGTCGGCGAGGTCGTGGACGATGACGACGTAGCGCCGGCCCGAGACGCCGCGCCATGCGCTGAGGGCCACCGGCGGCGTGCCGCGCAGCCCGGCCGCGGTCCTGATGCGAACCTCGCGCACGGCAGGCTGGTCCGGCTGCGAAGCGCTCCGGAGCGCGGAGCTCCAGGAGAGAGCGCGGCGGCTGGTGGTGAGGCCGGGACGGCGCATCAGGTCAGCCCCGCGGCGGCATGCGTCTCGGCCAGGACGAACGCGACCTGCTTGCGCAGGCTCTCGACGCGGGTCCGATGATGCGTGATCTCGGTGGCGATGCGGCGCGCCTCGTGGAGGAGGCGCTCCTCAACGTCCTTGGCCTCGGCAAGGTCTTTCAGCGCCGCGGCGACGCGGGCGGCGTGGGCGGCGAGCGGCGCGTCGGCCATCACGCGGGCTTCCGGCGTTCGCAGCCGACCTTCAGGTAGCGGTCCGGGCCCGGAGCGCCGAAGGCCTGCGCAGCCAGGATCTGGCCGGCGAGGCCGCAGACGGCGACCGAGGCGACCGGCTGGATCGCGACGTCGAGCGCATTGGTGCGGCTGCAGTCCGGCCCCGAGACCGAGGCCGAGCATACGAGGACCACGGCGAGGAAGGCGTTCATCGGCGCGGACCTTCCGAAGCTTCGAGGCCCGAGAGGGCGAGGGTGACGAGGACGACGACCGCGGCAACGAGCAGCCCAGCCGCCGTCGGCGAGGTGCACAGCGGCAGCGTGACGGGCTCGACCGGGCCGGCATCCCCGACCAGGAACAGGACCTCGTCCATGGCGATCACCGGGCGAGAGGGCAGGGCGTCAGAAGGGCCGGCGCAGCGCCGTCAGCTCGCCGACCGCGTCGGCGAGGAACGTCATCACCAGGCACAGGCCGAAGAGGTCGAGCGAGCCGCCGTGCAGCAAACACCCAAGCGCGCAGACGACCCAGAACAGGGCGATCGCGCGGCACATCAGGCAGTGGCCGGACCGGATCCGGCGAGGCGGTGGCCATAGAGGCGCTCGGCTTCGACGGTCAGGGCGCGCCGATGGGCGATATCCCGGCGGGCCCCGCGCAGGATGCCGATCGCCACGACCGGCGCGCGGAGCGCCTTGCGCACCGGCGCGAGGCGGCGGTCCGCGTCCACGATCCGGCGAAGCACGCCGGGGAGGCGGTCGTATTCGGGCTCGGTCAGCATCGGTGGTCCCGCAGGGTCACGACACGGGTCAGGACGGGCGCCGGCGGCTGGATCGCCCGGGCGTGGGCCCGGAACGTCGCCACGAAGGGCTCGCGGTGCACCGGCATCTCGGTGCCGGACACGATCGCCAGCTCGTCGAGTTCGCTGGGAGCTGCGACGACGCGCATCGCGGCCGCCACTGAGGCGCCGCGCTGGGCGGCGATCAGCGCCCGCATAGGTTGAATGGCCGTATGGGCGTGGACGACGACCAGCGCACCGCCCTTCGGCAGGCCGGCGATCATCTTGGCCGCGGCGGCGTGGCGCTTCTCAGCTGCGGTCACGAGCGGAAGGCCTCACGCATGGCGGCGCTGAACTCAGGCCGCGCCGCCTCGGCGGAGGCTTGGTCGGCGAACCCGAGGCTCACCTCGCAGCCACCGCACAAGCAGCGCAGTATGTACGGAAGGCGGCCGGCCGACGGCTCGTGCACCAGGGTGATCTGCATCACAGGAAGCCCTTGCCGGCGTGGTTCTTGAAGGCTTGGGCCCGGCGGTCGTACGCCTTCAGCGTGTCGATCTGGGTGTGCCGGGTGACGTCCATGACCTTGAGGAGGTCGGCCCCGGCCTCGAGGGCCGAGGTGACGAAGCCGGCTCGGAGCGAGTGCCCCGAGAACAGCGACGCATCGAAACCGGCCGCGCCCGCGCGATCCTTGACGATCTGCGCAACGGAACGGTCGGTCAGCGCAACGAAACCGACGCGGCCGCCCTTGGCGACCGGCCGGAAGACGGGGCCCGAGACGATCGCCGCGGCCGAGAGCCAGGCGTCGAGGGCCTGGACGGGTTTCAGCTTCGAGCCGGCCGGGATCGGCACCGTGTGACCGGCGCCTTCCTGGTCGGTCTTCGACTTGCCGATGTGGACCAGGACGCCCTCGGTCGAGCGTTCGAGGTCCGAGACCTGCAGGGCGACCAGCTCGGAGCGCCGGAGCGCCGCGGCGAAGCCGATCAGGATCAGCGCGCGATCGCGCTTGCCGACGAGCGTCTCCGGGATCTTCCGGAGGATCTTCTTCAGCGCGTCGGCCGTCGCCGGCGCCTTGCGGGTCACCTTCGTGCCGATCCGCCGCCGGATGCCGCGGACGACGGCCTTCACCGCCTCGGCGCTGGTCGGCGGCTCGTGGCCGGCGGCACGGTGCGCGAAGGCGATCGCGGCGGCGTGCAGATCGATCGTCGACGCCTTGGCACCGCGGTCGGCCATGGCCGCGAGGTAGGCGGCGGTCACCGCGACCGAGGCGGGCTCGTCGGGCAGGCCGACCGGATGGCCGGCGGACCTACACCAGTCGGCGAAGGCGCCGGCCGCGGCCCGGTAGACGGCGCGGGTGCGCGGCGACTTCGCCTCGGCGGCGTACGCCGCCGCGCTATCGATCGAAGCCGTGAAGACGGCGAGCTCGCCCGCGCTCGGCGGCGGCTCCGCCGGTGCGACCGGCACCGGCAGGATAGCGAGCATTTGATCCAGCTTTGATCGGGGATCCAATCCGGCCAAAACATCAAAGGCGGATCAGGGGCTTGGCGACTTGATCAGGTCTTGATCGAAGGGTCGGATTGCTTCCGACAAGGCGGGTTATCCGAAGTGGCTCAAGATCGAGACGAGCCAAGCCGGCCTCTCGCTCCGTGATGGCCTAATCGCTGATCGTGTAGATGCTCACGGCGACCTTCGCCGCTGAGATGACCTACGCGTCATTCACCGGCCTACGTGGAAGGGAGTGAACATGCGTCGGCGCGTGTGTCGAGCGGGACGCATCCATGCGGATAATACCAATCGACGCTGAGGGTGACTCACGGGGTTTCGTTGCGTGGGCGGATCTGATTCGATGAGGCGAACCGGGAGGGTTTGCCATGTCGGCTGCGGTGGCGTTGCGGCAGGATTTCACGGCCGCTGATCTGCGGAGGCTGGCCAGGGCCGGCCGGGATGCGGGGCAGGGCCGCCGTCTGCTGGCGTTGGCCGAGGTTTACGATGGCGGCAGCCGCACGGACGCCGCCCGGCTCGGGGCGGTGAGCCTGCAGACGGTGCGCGACTGGGTTTTGGCCTTCAACGCCGAAGGACCGGTCGGCCTGATCGACGGCAAGGCACCCGGCAACCGGCCCAAGCTGAACGAGACGCAGCGCCAGGCGCTGGCGCGGATCGTCGAGAGCGGGCCGGACCCGGATCGGCACGGGGTCGTACGCTTGCGGC